>JBHLQA010000247.1:0-5586 GCA_048885285.1 Candidatus Odinarchaeota archaeon | reverse complement strand
TTCCGCCATGTGCATACTGTTACTATTGGACCGTTTGAGTAAATAACCTTCTCTTGTTAACAATTTGTTTTATCTCATTTCCGACAGCTTTTCTTAGTGATCATCCTATAGATCAATTTGTCGTCATGACATATAGTTTGTACTCACTCACTAGCTCACTAGCTTTTTAAAATTTATGAGTATATACAATACGCAACAAACTTCTTGAAGTTGATGATGAGTCCATAAAAATTTTGGGACCTAAACATAGTATTCCAGGAATATTTATCTATATCTATACCTTATCGATTTTATTTTCATTTATAAATGTCTACATTTATCTAGCTTGCTTCTTCTTAGTTCCTGCATTATATTTTGTTCCTGAAATAGTTCGTATAAAATAGAATATAGTCAAGAATACCTAAGTTATATATATGGAAATATTTGAATCTGATACCTTTCAATAAAGTTTTATTTCCTTTATCTGCTTTCATTCTTTATCTTCATTTGTCATTTTCTTAATCTCTATCGTGCTTGACATGTTTTTAATATGCTTACCACCTGATATAACATTTCCCAAATCATATAAACCACTTGCTGAACCAAAAATTTCATAAAACATTACCACGTCTCCTTATGGTGCATAATATGCAAACGTTCTAAATTGTGCATTGTCACATTTAAAACCTGAAGAAATTGCCACTATAGCACGGAAATCTAATATTAAAATGTTAATACTTACACATTTCGATGCCAGGTTATTTCCAATTTTAGAGTCGCGAAGGAAGGCTGTAGATAAAGTTAAACAGATATTTAAATCTACCCTTTCTGCTTATGATGGATTCGAATTAATAATTTAATATTCCAATTTTTTTAACCTTGTTGTTTACTGAATATCTCCTTCAACATTATGTCCTTTTTTTTAAGTCCTTCTATTAATTTCTCCTTGTATTTTACATCTCTTAAAACAAACGTGAGTTTCTCTAATAGAATCTCATTAATCTCTTTTGATATTTTAAGTTTTTCTTCTAATGGTATATTTGGCATATCTATATCTGCAAAGAATGTATTATGCCTCTTTTGCCAATCTCGAAATGAGAAAATCATAAAACCTTTCAATGCCATTTTACTCAATGGAATTTCCTTGGATAAAAATTCAGCTATTTTTGTTGAAAATTCATCTTGAAACTTATCAAGTTTTGCATTTGCATATTTTTTTTGAATTTCTTCAACTTTTGCTTTATCAAACATACTTTTTAAAATTGTCATCACCTTTTTTTAATTTTAAAATAAAGATATATATTAGACTAAAAAGTCTTTATAAAAAGAATGATTTAAATAATATTGATATTATATAATTAGAGAAATAAATTCTATAAGTAGAAATTGTACGATAGGATAAGTTTAGATATTCTTTATTATTTTTGAGTCACATCCATCTAGATCATATAATTGACTTTTATACGCTTAATAAATTTCGGTTTATACAAGGAATAAAGATTATTGGTTATTCTAGCATTAAAGAGAGTCTAACTAATATAATAAGACATCCCTATACTACTCCTTTTGATCATGTTCTGTATCCGATTGAGATTATTGAAATTAAAGAACAGAATTATGAAAAACACATTCCCTTTTTGACGTAACTTCTAGTTCATTCCGATAATTGTTTAGGGTTTAGAATTCGACTCGATAATAAAATAATCGCTTATTGCACCGATACGGGAGTCTGTCCCGCTCTCTATGAAATCTCGCATGATGCTGACTTACTTATTAGTGAGTGTTCCTATAAAATAGAGCAAGAAGAATGGGGATGGCCTCATTTGAAACCTGAAGAAATAGCATCTATTGCAAGAGATTCAAATATTAAAACATTAGTTCTCACACACTTCGATGCAAGTATCTTTCCCTCTTTCCTCTACTATAAGTATTATTCTTTTAGCATTTTTTTTGAAAAACATTGCATTTATTTGGAAAATTTAGCATTTATTTTGGAAATTCACAATTTCTGTGATTATGATTATTCATTTGATATTTTTTTTAAACCATATATTTTTGATAAGTTCTTTTTAAATAAAGATTGGAAAAGTATTGCTTAACATTGTAGAATGATTAACATATATCTCTCAATTTCATAATATAAATAAAATATCTTCCAGTAAATAATAAGAGTTTAATACTTTATTTTTATATATCCTATAAAGAGCCAGAATAGGTAGAAAAGTATGAATTGGGATGAAGAAAAGGAGAAACTCGGTAGAGAGATACTGGGTTTATTATATGATGTGAATATGATTGATACTTGGTATAAATCAAAACCAGAGGGGTGGATATTATTTTCCGGCTTATGGAGTCCCTTATATATTAATTTAAGACCTCTAGGGAGTTTTCCTCACATTTTAAAAAAAATAGGTTATGCACTAGGGCGTTTAATTAAAGAAGAATGTGAAAATATAGATCGATTAGTCGGAATTGCTTCTGCCGGTGTGCCCATCGCTACAGCAATTACCTTAGACAATGAGATACCAATGTGTTATACTCGAAAATTAGAAGGCTTTAAGAGTATAACAGATTTTCAAGATAAAATTTCTAAGTATGGTCAACACAATCTTGTTGAGGGTTTTTTCCAAGAAGGAGATAACATCGCATTAGTAGATGATTTAGTCACTAAACTAGATAGTAAGCTAATTGCTCTTGAACAGCTTAAAAGTGAAGCTATTAAAAGGAAAATCAATATTAATTGCAAAAACATTATAGTAATTTTAGACAGGGAGCAGGGTGCAGAAGAATTAGCAAAAAAGAATAGACTTAAACTAAATTCATTAATTCCCTTTAATTCAAAAGGAATTCATTGGTTAACAGATAAGTTTTCTAATATTGAAAATGAAATAATTAATGATTATCTTGTAAATACAGAAAAATATCAGGATAAGAACATACAAGAAAAACTTAAGAATATGTGATTTAAGATATTTTATATGCCCGTTATTGGAAATTAAAGTTATCGCAAAATTTTTCGAAAAAAAGCATATTATTATCTCTATCATTCTTAAATTCATTAAAGACAGGATATTGAAGAATAATATAATAAAAGAGCAAAATATCCTAATGTATAATGATAAAATCCTCAATTATCAAGAGAAACTCTTTAAATACCAAGAGAAATTAGACAATGCAAAAAAGGCTAAATTCGACTCTAAGATTAAATCCTAACTTAATTTTTATATCAAATCATTTTTTTTATCATTTCATTTTTCTCATTCACAACACAATTTCTGTGATCTTTCATAAATAATCCCAATTTCTTTTTAAATGATTTAGAAGAATAGTCGTTAATTTTTCAAAATAATCCAAAATTTCTCAAATTTAATCCTAAATCCTTTATAAAGATTAATTACAAAATTTTTTTTTCATTTTTCATAAAAAATACAAAATCTTATAATAGTCTCTTTTCAAGAAATCATTGCTAATCGTTCTAGTGTATCTATTATATTTTCTAGAATGACAATAAATTTCTTTTTGTTTGATAATTTATCTAAATCTGCTTTAGATATGTTTTTTAGATATCATTTTCCTTTTATATGAGCACTTCCTGAAGATCTTAAGGATTGAACGATTCTAAAGGATTTTACAATATTAATAGCCTCTTTTTCATCAATTTTTGATTTAATAAAATTTTCAAGAGAATTAACAGAACCACTTTCCTTGGCTCCTAATAATTTATCTATTTCTGATTTGTTTGATGAATTATTCAAAACCTTAGCTAAATATAATATCATCTCATCAAATTCCATTTGTTTATTACTAACGGGAATATGAAGTGAATTACAGCAATATAAATCCGAATTTAATAACTTTCTAAATAGAGGAAATCCATAAATTTTTGAAAAATGTTCATTTGTTCTATAATAAGCTTGCCAAAATAGAAACATCGGTACAACAGGATCTGCAGGTTCTGCTAGAAAATCATGGGTATGAGGTTATGAGAGATCATAACCTGAATGTGCTTACTCGCACTTAAAATGAATGCAAGGTGGTTAAAGAGGTTATTCTTAATAAGTATTATGAATACCTCTGATCCTTTATTTAATAAGAGGAATGATGATATTTATTTAATTATTATTGTAATTTTGGAAAGATGAAGAACATTTTTGCCTGATTGTGATTTACAATCCAATTTTTGATTATTTATAGGTTAATTTTCACTTCTATGATACAATTTGTGATTTACTTATGTAACTTCAAATTTATATATCACCCTTCATATTAAACTTCGTTAATTATTGTTAACAAATGTGTTTAATCCAAATACACCTAAAAAACAAGAAGAAAAATAAAAATTTATAAATATTCTAAAAAGTGTTAAAAAAATGACAAAAAAAAATTATAGAAACGCATTTTGGCTGTCTTTTATCATACTTGGTTTGAGTATATTCGGCACTATTGGATTTGTGGTTCAACTTCCAAGTGAAGTAGATGATAGCATAAGGAATGTTAGATCTAGTGATACTTATGATATCCAAGTATCACCTGAGGTAATTTTTGGTGCTCAAGAAATTACTCTTAGCTGGGACCCAGTTGCAAAACCACAAGATGGCTCTATTCGGTACTTAGATTACGATTTTAGCATATATATGAAATATGATTCCGCGGGAACTGGATGGGAATTAATTGCCTCGATTGACTTGCCCAATTTAGACGCTCGTATAGACACGATTTTAATCGACCCTAATACTCCTGGAACTTACAGTTTTAAAATTGAGGAATGGTCCAGGAAATTTTACATTCCACGATGGGGCTCTTTTGAAGAAAATAATCATGTAAAAACATTCTATAGCAATCCAGTTACATATTCGTGGCCATATAATTTTGAAGATTGCAATCTTGGAACATATTCTGATCCATCTTGGGAATTAATTTATGGTGCTGGTAGTAGTATAACGATAGAGAATGGTCAAGATTTTGGCATGCCAGAACAAGGAAAGATGCTTCGAATATTCTCTCCTAATCCATATAGTGGAGTTGAGATGAATAAGCAAAGACCATTGTCTGATACTAATGATGCTATAGTATTTTCTTTTAAAGGATTTTTAGATAGCACAAGTGAAGATTGCGAGATAAAATTTAAGCTTTTGAATGATGCTTCAAATAGATTTTTTGAAATTGATATAGAATCAGATCCATATCTCGGAGGTAAAATCATTGTAAAAACCCCTCACGAACAAGTAGTAATTGATAAAGAGGTAAATCATCAACTATTTGATTTTCTCATCATATTTTTTAGAGATCCTAATACCAATTTATTGTTGTTCAGTGTATTCATCAATCAAAAACTTGAATTTTGTCAAGAAGAGGATGTAAGTATTGATGTTGATTTTCTTCAAATTACTTTTCAAGATAATTTGGATGAAGGTGCTGAATTCTTTATTGATGACTTTTTCTTGGGTTATCTCGATAATCTCAATCTTGAAATTTCTGATGCAATAGAAAAAATTGTTCCAATTCCATTATATTATCTCTATGTTCCGGAAAAAGATCCATCTGTGCCCCATAATTTAAATATGTTCTATAGGCTTGATATAGAGGAAGAATCGATAACGAAAGTGA
>JBHLQA010000246.1:0-5593 GCA_048885285.1 Candidatus Odinarchaeota archaeon | reverse complement strand
TGCCAACTTGGATGTTAAAGAAATGAAGAAGAATGCTGAATTCTTAATTAACAATATGAAAGGAAAGGACCTTCCAGGATCTACAACTATAAACATTAGATATAAAAATATGGTTAATTTTGCTAAAGTGTATGGTATATCTAATCCCAAATATGTGGGCACAGAGGAACAAGGTGTAGTTGCATGCCACGCTTTTGCAAATTATTTTACCATCAAGGCTATTTATAAATTGCTTTTAGGTTTTAGATTGAATCAAGATGGAAAAGAACGTGGTATTGTTCTTGATCCTGGCAAACTTTTACATGCAGGTAATCGCTATAATTGGGATGGGTGCGTTGATGTTAAACCAGGGGATAAACTAACGGTAACTGGTAAATGTACAGATGTAAGATTGATTGAAAAAAATATGATGTTATTTACCGACTTATTAATTCATGTTAAAAACCAAAATAATGAACCAGTTTGTAATATTATTGTTTCTGCCGGACTTCGTAAAGGAGGGTATTAAGATGGTTAAAATTTCTTATTTAGAAGTTGGACAAACATTAAAAAATGAATTTGAAGGTTTCACAAGAGATTTATTAAAACAATATGCAAAAGCATCAGGAGATACGAATCCTATTCATACTAATGATGCTATAGCCAAAAGAGCAGGACTTAAAGGCGTTATTGCTCATGGATTACTAAGTCTTGGGTTTATTACAAAATTATTCGAAGATTTTTTCGAACAAGGGAAATATGGAACAATTATTGAAATTGAAGTACAGATGAGAGGTATGGTAAGATGTGGAGATCTTCTTATTACGGAAGCAAAGGTGAATAAGATTGAGGGTAATAGGGTATATTTTGATGTGAAGCAGACTACGATAACTAAAATCGATATCAAAAACAGGCAAGGTAATATCATCAAGAAATTTGAAGCTGGAGAACGGGAATATGTATCTGAGAAAGATATAGCTTTAGGACTCATACATAAAAAGGAAGTTGAAAATGGAATACTTACTTACCGAGAAAGAATCGCCACCCCAGGGAAAGCCATTATTGAACTTTTTGAATAAAACCATAAAAGTTTTTTTACAATTTTTAAACAATTTTGTATAGAATATAATTTTTTTTTCTTCACATAATTATTTTATAATATATTTATACTAGTTTAGATAGAAGTGTTAATTGAAGTATAAATTATAAATAACAATTTTACCTATCGCATTGAAATCCCAAGATCCCTTAGACTCCCTCGAACCATTAGATACTGAAAAAATTGAGAGTTTAATTCTAAAAGGGTATAATGAAAAAGCATCAGAAGAAATATTTAGTATTATAGAACAATATGAATACCATTCAAATAAAGAGCTTATATATCGAAGTCTCAGTCTTTTAAATTTAATTTGTGATAAATCTCCTCAAATCTCAGAGAGAACAATAAAAAGTATTGATCCTTTTGTGAATGATTCTGATTCATGGATTAGATTAGTATCATTAGAAATATCATATCAAATAAGTCTATTTAGACCAAATTTATTGATTGAATTAATAGACAAAATTCGAAAACGATTATATGATCATGATCCCTCTGTAAGGAGATTAACAGTGAAGATTATAGGTAATTTAATTTTATCTCTACATATCGATTTAGCTGAATTACGAGAGATTATTGAAGAATACACAGAAAAATTAATGGATAATGATTGGAAAGTAAAATTAAATGTGATTAAAACAATTCAAAAGATTCTAAATCAGGATTATACAAAAATTCGCAATTTGGAACCTCTATTATCAATGGTAATAATTAATCTTAGAGATGAAGATGATGATGTTGCGAGAGCTGCTGCAGAACTCTTAAAAACTCATGGAACTTATTTTCTAACTAAAGAAAATATACTTTATATTCTTTTAAACCTCCTCTATAATGAGGAAAATAGAGTAAAAGAACTTATAATTTGGCTTTTTGGAGAAATAGGTAAAGAGAAGTCCCCAGAAATAATATCTATTATTCCAAAATTAATAAATTTGTTAAGAGAAAACGATTATCGTATTCAATCAAAAGTTATAGAGGCGCTCGTAAGTATTGCTGAAAATAACTTTGATCAAATTTGGGCAAATTTATTAAATTCCATCTCAGAGAGAAATAATTTAAACTACAGTAATTCAATTATCAATGCCATATACCATCTCAGTCGTCATAATATTACTGAAATATTCCCTTATTTATTTGAAGAATTAGAAAACCCTTCTAAAAATATTAGAGAGACTATTGCTTTAGTATTTAAGCGATTATTTGAAGAATATCAGATTGAAATTGAAAATGAAATTACTAAAATTCTCTATCAATTGGAATCACGTTTCTGGAGAGAAAGAAAGAAAACTATAGTCTTACTGCAGAATATCTGTTTTATTTTAGAAAGTAAAAAGATTGCTATTTGGATTACTATTGAATTGAATAAAGCTTTGAAAATTGAAAAAGATCCTGAAGTGAAAAATGAAATCATCCATACATTGAAAAATATACAAGCTAATTTTGCAGATATTAATGAGTCTATTAGTAGAATCAATAATGAACTATCATTATTTCATAAAAGAATTATTGAATTTCAAAAGATCCCTGCCAATTTTCGAGAAAAAATGAATTCTTACATTCAAAATTTCAAATTTAATGAGACTGAACTTCAATTAAATGAAAAGTATAATAAAATCTTAAAAAAGATCAAAAAGTTCAATCATATTATTAAGCAATTTGAATATAAAAGGTTGGCTTTTGATTTAATTGAAGAATGGGAAGAAACGCGGGTACAGATAATTGAAGAATTGAGTATTATCAAAGGCTTTATTTCAGAAATTTGTGAAGATAAAAAAGATGAATTTATTTCAAATTTAAAAGAAAAAATAACCATTGTTAGTAATCGTATAGATGTTCTAAAAGTTGAGTTTGAATATATTAAAGAAAAAACATCTGAAATGATTCAAAATGAAGAAAAATCTGATGTTTTTATAACTAATATTGATGATGATATATTAAGTTATATCGCAGAATTAAGAAAAAAATTATTTAATTTGGATAATAACATAAGGGATTTATTAATTGAGAACGTAGAATTTAATGAAGTATTTAAAAATCTTTTAGAAAAATGGGTAAATAGTAAGATTGAAATTCAAGAATATTTGAATGATTTGGATCGGCAAATTAGATTAATAAAAGATAAATTATTTGATAGAAAACTTCCTGCTTCAGTTATTGAGATTAACAATGAATTAAATCTTCATCTCCTTCAAGGACATATTCAAACTATTTTTACAGAGAGAATTGAAGGAATGAAAAGACTCAATGATGATTTTGATAAGTTAAGAGATAAAATAGATGTCCTAATGAAAAAAAATGAATTCTCAGATATAAAGAAGTTAATAGAACTAAATTCTACACAAATTCAATCCTTTATTGAAGACACTGAGAAGCAGATAGATGTTATTCTAGGTAAAGAAAATATTTTCAATGATAATAACATTTTTAACTCATATATAAGACCTTTTCTTAATAAATTTAGTACTTCAAAAGAATTATTGATAAATAGACTAAAAAATTTTGTTAGAAAATCTAATAATAAGCTTTATTTGAATCAGATTAAGTATTATCTTAAAATCATTAACCCTATTAAACTAGATTTGCTAGCAAATTATCTCAAGTTAGATATTGAGAAATTAAAAGATATAATTGTTAATTATATAAGAAAAGGTAAACTAAATGTAAAAGTAATTAATGACCGATTGTATTATCAACAATTTGAATCTGATATTCCAGATTCTAAAGAAATTTTATTCTTTAAAAACATTAAAACTATAGGAAATGAAATTTATTTAAACTTTAAATTATCCAATCCTTCTAATTTTGATTTTAAAGATTTACAAATTTCACTTAAAATACCGTCTTATCTCAATTTCCAACAAAAAGAAAGTTTTCCAAAGTATCTCCAAATTAATGAATTGAAACCAGGAAAAAATTTCAAGTTTAATTATGTGCTAAAAGTAGATAAACGAAAGGAGCTTAAAAAAAACTTATTTGATCCTAGTGCAGATGAGATAAAGCTTGATTTATATTATAAAGATCAATTTGAAATTTCAAGAAAAATAACTAAACATATTGATTTATTTATACAGTAATTTTTTTAAATATTTCATTCACTTCACTTCTATTATTGATCTATTAAGTTGGTTGCTTTTTTCTCTTAAATTAGTTTTTACTATTTTATTAAAAAAAAGCTCATTTATCGATCTAATCGATAAATAAAATCGATAATCTTAATAAACAATAATAATTTGAATGATTACATAACTTTAAATCAAAATAGTACTTACTGATGAGAAAATATATGTCAGAAAACGAAAAAAGAAAAATTTCAAGGATTATTAAAATACCTGCCTTTTTAGGTATTTTAATTGGCGTTTTGGCAGCACTAATTCAAGCATTACTAATTAGTGCCGGTGGACCTGAAGCTTATGGATTCTGTGTAGCATGTCATACGCGTGATTTAACAAATTCTATCTTTAATGCATTTACTGATGCAGGATTAGGACTTGCTGGCATATCTGCAACTGTGGCAGTTTTAACTATCGTAGGGGTAATTATTGGTGGTTATTTTGCTGCTTCTAAAAATAAAGAATTTAAGATTAAAAAAAGTACACCTTTAATGTATATTCTTTATCTTATTGGAGGTATCGCTGTAATGAATTTTGCTTTATTGCTTGGTGCGTGTCCTTATCGTGCAGCATTGAGGTTTGCCTATGGAGATATAGTTGCATTAATTGGAATAATTTCTATAGCAAGTGGTGTAGGGATTGGAGTTATCATTTTATTGCAATGGTATAAAAGGAGGGAACTATAAAAAATGGCAGATGGATTTATAGCCGCTGCAGCGGCAACCGCATTAATCCCAATAATTACCTTATTATTAGGATTAATAATAGGATATTTAGCTCAAAGATCTGGTTTCTGTTCGATTGGTGGAATGAGAGACCTAATGATGTTTAAACATACACGATTGTTTTTTGGGTATCTTGCTTTAATTGCTGGTGGGTTTATTGGATATTTGATATTTTGGGCAATTATCCCATTGGCTTTTCCGGGATTTTATTGGACGGCAACAGCTAGTAATCCCTTTCAACCAATTCCAGGAGCTCCTGGTGGATTAACAATCAGTTCATATATTATACTTGCGATTATCGGTGGTTTAGGTATGGGTTTATTTGGCGTTTTACTTGGAGGTTGTCCTTTACGTCAGATTATCATGAGTACAGAGGGTAATCTTAAGTCAGTTTTTTTTATAATTGGCTTAATTATTGGTTCCATAATATTTCATGCTTTTACAATTGAATTAGTATTTGCAGTATTGCCATAATAAAGAATAGGTGAAAAAAACGACTGAACATAATATAGATATAATGGGAAAGGTATGTCCTTTTTGTTTAATGATAGTACGTAAAAAAATTGAGGAAATTCCAGTTGGAGATCTTCTAATTGTAAAAACTGATCATCCCCCTGCAGCTACAGATACAATCCCTTATAACATGAAGAAAAGAGGGTATCCTGTCGAATCTAAGAAGT
>JBHLQA010000245.1:0-5651 GCA_048885285.1 Candidatus Odinarchaeota archaeon | reverse complement strand
ACAAACAACAAACAACAAACAACAAACAACAAACAACGAAAAGGGACAAAGATGAATCGAATTATATTTTTTCTGTTTCTGTGCAGTTTTTTCGTGACTCCGGTGCCCGTATCCGCCAAAAATATGTCGAAGTTTGACATGTCTGATTTTAGGTATAAGAATATAAGGTCTTGTATCTTTTTTTAAATTTTAAATATTTTAAATTCTAATTTTAAGATTATTAATCATGAAATGGTTTTTTGAGTTTTTTCAATTCTTTTTTCATTCCAACTTTACTATTTTCAAGAAGTTCCGACACTACATCAATTAAATTAATCCGTCTAGTGAGAATTTCAATTTTTTCTTCATTAGATTTATCAAATAGGATAGTATCATAAATAGATTGGTTAAAAAAATCTTTCAGATAGATAGAGTGATCATCATCATCTACGACAGAAGAAATCATACCAAATAATGACAAACTCATTTCTTGTTGTTTTTCTACTAATTTCTTTAAAACTTCTTTGCCTTTAATTGTAAGGGAATACTCTTTGCTTTCTCTCTCCCCTGTTTTCTTTAGATCATATTCTATTAATCCTTTTTCAGTAAGATTGGAAAGATAGGGATACATTGTTGAATTGGTTGGACGCCATGCTCCATAAGTGTCTTCAGATATTTTTTTCATTAATTTATAACCATTAGCAGATTCTGTCTCAAGAGCCAATAAAATAAGGAAGCTAACGAAACCCCTCTTCATTGAATGTTCAAAAACCTCAACGAATTTTTCTTTACTCATTATTTATTAAGTTCAAGTATTTTTAGATTATAATATATGTCGAATATTTACATGTCCATATTAGAAATATTTTTGAAATATTTAAAATTTATGAGTTATCGCTGTCTTTGAAAAATATTGATTTTAGCTTGAATGGATTATATAAAAAATTTATATTTGAAAAAAGAAAAAAAAATCAATTTGAAATGTCTTATCTTATTTTTTTGCAAATTCTTCAAAGCGTTTCTTGAGATTAGGATCTTGGATTGTTTCCATAATATATTTTGCATATTCTTCACCAGTAGAACCAGTATCTCTCCCAGTTATTTTCAACTTTCTTTCATACGTAGCACATATATCCAAAGCCATTTCAAGTTTCTTAGCTTTTTCAACAAATCCGATATGATTAATTAATAATGCTGCTGCTTTTATGATACTAGAAGGATCCGCATATTTGGTACGTCCAGTTTCAACCATTCTAGGAGCAGTACCATGAATAGCTTCAAACATTGAATAACGTTTACCAATATTAGCACTACCTGCAGTACCAACACCCCCTTGAATTTGAGCAGCTTCATCAGTTATAATATCACCATACAGATTTGGAGCAACAAAAACCTTAAAATCACTTTGACGTGCTGGATCTACTAATTTGGCAGTGGCAATATCAATATACCAATCATCCCATTTTACTTGTGGATACTCTTTAGCGATTTCTTCTGCCATTGCAAGGAATCTACCATCAGTCGCTTTTACAACATTAGCTTTAGTTACTACTGAAACCCGATTTATATTATTTTTTGCAGCATAATCAAAAGCTAGACGAATAATTCTATCGGCACCCTGTTTAGTTATTACCTTAAAATCTACTGATAAATCCTCTGAAATATTAATTCCTTTAGAGCCTAGGACATAAGCACCTTCTGTATTTTCTCTGAAGAACATCCAATCAATTCCCAATTCTGGAACTTTAACTGGTCGAACATTTGCGAACAGATCTAATTCCCTTCTCATAGTTACATTAGCGCTTTCGATATTAGGCCATTGATCGCCCTTACGAGGGGTTAATGTAGGTCCTTTCAATATAACATGACATTTCTTTAATTGTTCAAGAACATCATCTGGGATCGCCTTCATATGCTTTGCTCTATTTTCAATAGTTAATCCAACAATATCTCTTATCTCTACACTTCCATTTTCAATCTCTTCTTTTAAAACAAATTTCATAATTTTTTGTGCATGTTTTGTGATCTCTGGACCAATTCCATCTCCACCAGCCACTCCAATAATAATTGGCTTTAATTTAGAATAATCTATCCAATCTTCTGCCTGTTTCATTTGCTCTACTCGTTCAAGTTGTTCTTCTATAAGTTTTCCAAAGTGTTCTTTCGCTTTTTCAACCATTTCTTTCATTACATATAACCTCAATTTTTTTTTTCTTTTATTTTTTTTTTATAATTTTTTTCTTTAAATTTATTGTTTTATTTTTGTTTAAAAAAGATTAAATTATTCACTAAATAGAATTTCATCCCAAGGTTGCCTATAAAGACCAGAACGCTGACGTTTTTGGTCAAAAACATGTCCCATCATTCCTATTGACCTTCCAAGTACGAATAATCCATTTAAGGCTTCACTATAAATCACATCTTCAATTTCTTCAGGACTGAAGTCTAAATTTTCTAATAAATCTAAAAAGGTAATTCCAATACATCCATCAACATTTAATATTAAATTGTTTCTTTTAGATGTGGTTATTTTTTCTACCTCTAATGCAAAATCTAAGTGTGGATGCTTTTCAAAATTTTTAAATACAAATTCTTTAAGCAATTGAACTCTCACATCAGGATTCTGAACTGATTTGATTCTATGACCAATTCCAGGTATATTGATATTAACAACATCCTTCATATATTTAACAAACTCTTGAGGATCCATTCCTTTTTGTAAAGCTTCCCTTATATATTTGGCAGCATCAGATATTGCACCTCCAAATCTGGGTCCAATAGTCAGAATTCCACTTGCCAAAGCCGACATAAGATCTTTTCCTGCTCGAGCAGTTATTATAGCATTATGGGCTCCACTAACAGCTGGACCATGGTCAGCAGTCAACTTTACCACAATTTCAATAAATTGCTGAGCAAATTCTGGTAATTCTCGCTTAAACCAAAGAAGTCCGATAACATATCCTAAACTTTTATTTTCTCGTATTATTATGTCTAACCCAACTCCTGCAAAGGTGGGTACATCACCTCGATCGTCTGAAATTGTTACAATAACATCACTCGATCTTCTCACTAATCCCATTCTAGTTGCATCACTAAAGTCAATTGGTATTTCTGGAGGTTCAACTTCTTCGATGGATGTTATTTTTCCTTCTTGCTTTAATTTTTCAAATGTTTCTTTGATTTTTTTATCTAAATCTTCATAAGAATCAGGAACTATTGCTCCAGCATCTCTTAAGGCCTTGTTTTTTGCTTCCGCAGTTTCCATATCATTTCCTGCCATAGCACCAGCGTGTCCAAATTGTAATCCACTAGGTAAAATTTTAGCAGCTGTACCAGCTACCCAAATAACTAAAGGTTTAGTAATTTTTCCAGATTTAAGAGCATCAACTATCTCATATTCATCTTTACCACCAATCTCTCCTAATGAAACTAGCATTTTAATATTAGGATTAGCTTCATATCGCATAAGGTGGTCAATTAATCGTGAACCCGGATATCGATCTCCACCTATAGCAATACCTTCATAAATACCATCAGAGTTCTGGGCAATCATAAAATTCATTTCATTAGAAAGTCCCCCTGACTTACTAACAAATCCTACTGAACCAGGTCTATATAATTTTGAGAGGACAATATTTTCAGTTGTGCCTGCTGTGTTTCCAATTTTGAAAGCTCCTGCCCTAATTCCACCAACAGTGGCAGGACCTATTATTATTTTATTTTTTTCTTCAGCAATTTTAATTAAATGCCGACTTTGTCTTTCAGGCATTCCCTCTGCAATTATTGCAACCGTACGTATCGTATCCGATTCTATTGCTTCTTTACTTGTTGGATATGCACTTCTAAATGAAGAAAAATTTATCATTACATCTGCATTGCGGTGATTCTTCATAGCCATTTGAAGTGTTTTATAAACAGGAACTACGATTTCTTTACTTCCCCAAAATACTTTATGATAAGCTATTGCTGCATCTTGAGTAGGTCGTATTACTGCTGCAATTGATGGTATTTCTCGTCTACATAAGTAATCAAAATCTATCATCCTTTGAATTGCAGCTTGTTGAAAACCATAGATTATTGCTTGTGTTTTCCTATTAAATAAATCAAATTTTTCCATATTTTTTTCATTCCTCCTTTAAGTTTTTCCCTCTTCTGCTTTCTTTATTAACTCAACAACTCTGGTCATATGTGTATATCTGTCATAAACTTCAATTGGTATTCCTGTTTCTTTTCCAACCTGTTCCATCATCTCAAGACCTTGTTTTTCATTTGGTCCTCCTCGTCGAACAAAGATCTTCACATTAGCTTTCTTTAATTTGTCAACAGAATTTTTAATCGCACTTACTATTCCAGTAAAAGTTGCTTTAACATCAGTGAAATTTGCAATTCCACCCCCAATTATAAGATATTTAGGGTTTCCTTGGGGATCAGGATTTTCGGATATTAAATCAATAATAGTTTGAGCATAAATTTCTGTATGTTCGCGACTAGGATTGCCACTATATTCGCCATAATTTCCTAATTCTCCACCTAAACCTAAATCTACTACTGTGTCGGTATATATTACTGAAGCTCCACCACCCGCAACCATCGTCCAAACGCGACCATTTTTATTTAATATTTTTAACTTTAATGATGCTCCTGTTTTTTCATCAAGATCTCTAATCCTATCTTCTTCTATAGTTGATTTTTGTCCAAATCCCGCTGGAAATTCAATGGGATTATCAGGATTTCCCCATGTATCTTGGTGAAGAAAAGCAGCAGTATCATCCAATCGCGCTTTTACATCTAATGGAACAACTTTTTTATCTCCAGTAATCGCAAATGGATTAATTTCAAGAAAAGCAAAATCTTGATCAATATAAACTTGAAATAATGCCTTAATAAACGGAATTAAAACATCTTTTAAATCTCCTAAATCAGGCATTTTACTTAATAAATCAAATGTTTTTATATCTGTTCCAAGTGGGACAGGAATATGATATACTTTATCCCAGTTTTCCTCAATAAAAATGCCTCCTTCAAAACTAAAATGAATAATATCATTTTCTCTATCTGAGGTAATTGAGATGTAATATTCTTTCTCATGAGGTATAAAAGGTTCAATGAGAAGACGTTTTAATTCACCCCTAACCTTACCAATTTCAAATACTTTGTCTAAATTATCGCGACAAAATTGTTTCATTTCATCAAAATTCGCATCTAATAAAAGTAGGTTTGCTTTTCCCCTTTTTCCAAATAGCTGATCTGGTTTAGCAACTAATTTTTCTGATTTGATCCAAGGCTTTTCTGAAGCCAATTGATTTAAATCAGTATCGCTTTGAACTATAGCCAATTTATTATGATACTCAAATTCAGGATAGTATTTCAGTAATTGGTTAGCTAAAAGCTTTTTAGCATCATATTCATAAATATTTTTCTGTGCCAAATTTTTCAAACTCTCCATATAAATTTACATTTTAAATCAAAAACTGTTATTAGGTAGATTATGTTTTCTAATAAATTTTACTGAAACCGTTAATATGGGTGTTTTGTTTCTGTTCTTCCCTAACACATAATGTTTTTCAGAGAAAGTAGCATTAACAAGAAATTTTTTTTAATTTTCTTTAAATTTGATAATTATTTTTCAACCTTTCTTTGTTTCTCTTAAATTTTTTATTAAAAGAAGAAAA
>JBHLQA010000244.1:0-5655 GCA_048885285.1 Candidatus Odinarchaeota archaeon | reverse complement strand
TGATTATTATATTTTAAATTAAATCACGTCTTTTAATAAAAAATCATTAATACCATTGAAAGCTAACAAACTTTGGAATTTCCACTACAAAGCCTCTATTCTTGGAATTGAATTGGTTGATATCAATAACAATGGAGAATTAGAAATCATTGCGTTTACTAAAACTGGAATGCTGCTATTCATATCACTTGAAGGTAAATTATTACATCAAGAAGTAATCTCGAAGAATTCACCACTTTGGCATATGAGAATATATGATATTGATAATGATGGAAAAAATGAAATAATACTAGGTGGAATAGATGGGATCTTAAGAATTTTTAAATGCACATTTGCTTATAATGTAGAACCTCTATGGAATCATAAATTTAATTCCTCTATTAGTGGAATTTTAATAGAAGACATAAATAATGATAATGTCAATGAGTTAATTGTTTTTTCACTTGATAAAACTTTAAGAGTGTTAAATCCCTCAGATGGCAAGTTAATATGGGCGCAAATTTTTGAAGATGGTATTGGAGATGCTATTGTTTTTAAAAACAATAAAATAAATACTAATAAAGAAGTATTAGCCTGTGGAAATGATGGAACTATTAGATGTTATGATGGAAATAATGGAAACTTATTATGGTTCAAAAAATATTCTGAAAAATTGCGAGTTATTACTTATATGAACAAAATTAAAGAACAATTAGTATTATCTGGAGGTGATGACAAGAAGCTACATATTTTAAACAAATTAACTCAAAATGAAATTAAGACCTTACAATTTAATAATTATGTATGGAAATGCATAACATATCCGTTTCCAGCCCTAAATAATGTTCTCGTCAGTTCTTATTCATTTGCTTTTTTTAATGAATCGACACCAATTCAAAATATTGACTTTAATTCGAAATTGATTTGTTTAAATGAGTTTTTTGATACACAATGGGAATTAAATGGATATAATATAGAATATCTAAAGATAACAAAAATTGATAATACACTTCTAATTATTGTTGGTACTACTAAAGGTGAGCTTATGATTATTGAAGAACAAACAGGAAATGTAAAATTTTATAGAAATTTTAATTCTTGTATTAATATGGCTCAACTATGTGTAGAAAAACATTTACTCTTTAGTTGTCATGATGATGGAACTATTATTGCACACAAATTCCAAAAAATGTAATGTATCTAGATGTTCAAATTTGAAATAAAAAAAAGAAAATAATAATTAAAACTTAATCTTCTGAATCTTCAGCTTCTTCAGCAGCTAATTCCTCTTCAAGTTCTTCTAATGGGACAGGTGCGGGAGTTGTTAACATGCTGTAACCAATCCAAATAGCAATAATTGAGATAAGTAGCACAAGAAGCCACATAGGTGCTACTACAAATAATCTCCAATCAAGCCAATCGATTCCAAACAAATTAGTCCATGAATCCCATTCTCCAGAAGAAGGAGCCCAAATTGTAGTGAATAAGAGATCTAAGATTGAACCCATTGTATAAATTATGGCAATTAAAATGCCCACTATCATAACAATCGCCCCAATTATCTTATCTTTTGCGATTTTAGGTCAACTCCTTATTTTTTTTTAATTTTTGATTAATTAACTTTAGAATAAATTTATACAAAAAATATGTAATATTTTTATTAATATAATTTTTAAAAAACTATTCAATTAAAACCATTCGATCATCCTATTAGATCATAAATAAAATATGTGGATGATCCATAAATAAACTATATAGAAATAATAAAAATTATCAGAGATAACAAAATCAACTACTCAATTTATGTCAAAAAATACAGGATATGTTCTAATAATTGGCTCTAGTAATATGGATTTTTTTATTTATTCTAAACGATTTCCAAATCCAGGAGAAACTGTTACTGGAGGATCATTTAAGCAATTTTTGGGGGGAAAAGGGGCTAATCAAGCAGTAGCCTCAGTAAGATCAGGATCTAAGACTTTTTTCATTGGAAAAATTGGAACTGACGTATTTGGTGATCAAATGATTTCTCGATTAACAGATGAAGGTATTAATATGAATCACATCATCAGAGACTCCAAAGAATCAAGTGGAGTTGCTTTCATTTTAATTGATCAAAATGGTGAAAATATGATAAGTGTAGCACCTGGAGCAAATTTTAATCTGAAACCAGAAGAGATTAGATCTAAAGCTCAGCTCATAAAAAATGCAAATTCCATCGTTGTTCAGATGGAAATCCCTATAGAAACTATTCAGGAGATATTTAAAATAGCTTCTGAAGGGAATGCAATCAAAATTCTAAATCCTGCTCCCTTAAAAGCCCTCCCAGTTGATATTTTAAGTAAAGTTGATATTATTATTCCTAATGAAGGTGAGCTTTTTCGTTTATATTCTTTATTAGGATTTAAAGATGTATTTGGGGAAAAAAGACAAAAAATTTTTCAAATATCGAGGGATTTAGCTAAATTAGGTTTAAAATATATCATAACAACACTAGGAAAAAGAGGATGTTTAATTTTTGATAAAAAAAATGATAAATTTTACAAAGTGGCTGCTCCAAAAGTTAAAACTGTAGATACTGTAGGAGCAGGGGATTGTTTTATAGGTGTTTTAGCTAGTCAGTTGAATAAAGGTATAGAAATTGTAAATGCTGCTAAATTTGCCACGATGGCTGCTTCTATTGCGGTTACAAGAAAAGGAGCGCAAGAATCAATGCCTTTTTCAAATGAAATTCATAATAAATTAAAAGATTTGAAATTAAATCATAGCCTAAAGGTTTAATTAAGGTGTATACAGAACATATCCCTATTCAAAGAAGTACTTTATTAAGAAAGACTGATAGTAGAGAATTAGTAATTGAAATAGATCAAAAACATCTAAAGGATATATTCTTAATTAATGGTTCAAATTTTAAAACTGAAGGAATAAAAACCTCAGATTTATTAATCAAACCTTATACTCATTACATGATAATAAATAGGGGAAAATATTTTCTTAATATTCAGTATAATCAAGATATCTTTGATCATCAAGTAATCTATGATCCTTATAAATATGAACTATCGCAGAAGAAGCTTTTAGAACCAGATTGGTTTATAGAAAGATATCGTATCCCAAAAGGATATATCGATACTCTTCCCAAGTGGTATAGCTTTAAATTTACTTATACCAATTATAATTTGATATTTATTCGACCAGAATTTGGGCTCTCCATCCAAATCCATAAACAAAGAAATGAAACATGGGAAATATTAGAAGGCAAACCTATTATAATTACAGGAAATACTGTCTACTATTTTGTTGATACGGGCTTTATTTGTCAAAATCCTATTAATACTTATCATTCTATAATTAATCCTAATAAAGAAGAAGACAATTTTGTATTGATAAAAGAAAGATGGAATGGAGATTTTGATGAAAGTGATATAGATCGCGTTTTTAACCCAAATCAGTATCAATAATAAATTTCTACTAATGAAAGAAGTAGATAAAAAGGATTTTCTTATTTTAGGAATAAACAAAAGTGAGATTTACTTCAAAATTACATCTAACACTTATAAGTTTTATGATTTTTACGTGCTTAACCTAAAAGTTAAAATTTAATTGAATACTAAAAAGCTTACCGTAATATGATTTATGAGAAAAAATTTACAGAATAATATTAATGGAATAAGTAGATTGGTTAAAAAATGGCTCCAGATGGAAAAGTTTATGAAAAAGATTCGGAAGAAACGGAAGAAACGTTAAATAGTGAATTAGAAAAAGACTCTAAGTTAGAGAAAGATATTAAAAATAAACCTGAGACAGAAACAGAAGTAGGTTTAGAAGAAGAAGGAGAATTAGATACAGAAGCAGAGTTAGATAGACTAAGATTCAAATATAGAGGGTATACAATTGATGAATTGAAGAAAATGAATATGGATCAATTTATACAATTATTACCAGCCAGAGCCAGACGTTCATTAAAACGAGGCTTACCTCCAAGACAAAAAAAATTACTAGAAAGACTAAGACACGCATATCGTGCTAAAAAAAGAGGTAAGGATTTAATTACTAGAACACATGTAAGAGATATGATTATTTTTCCTGAAATGGTTGGTCTTAAAATTGGTGTTTACAATGGTAGAATTTTTGAAATTATTGATATAAGACCAGAAATGATTGGACATTATTTAGGAGAATTTTCTCTTACAAGGAAAAGAGTACAACACGGTTCTCCTGGAATTGGAGCTACAAGAAGTTCAAAATATGTTCCATTAAAATGATAATAAAATAAAGAAGTTGATTGAAATTGCCTAATTGGGGTTATTCTTTTATAGAAGAGAAATATGATGCAGATAGATTAGCAAAAGCATCGGGTAGAGATATTAGAATTAAACCAAAACATGCGAGAGAAATATGTGCTGTAATTAAAGGTATGAAAGTTGAACAAGCAAAATTGTATTTAGAGAAAGTAATTAGCTTAAAACAATCAGTACCTTTTAGAAAGCATAAGAAAAAAGTAGCGCATAGAAATGATTTAAAACAATTTAAATGGTATGCTGGAAGATTTCCTCAAAAAGCAGCAGCCAGAATTTATGAAATTCTCACATCTGTTGAATCTAACGCTGAATATAAGGGTTTAGATATTGATTTATGTAGGATTATCCATTCTGCAACGCATAGAGGTAGAATAATAAAAAGAAATATTCCTAGAGCACATGGTCGTAGCACAGCTAGAAATAAACATCTCTCACATATAGAAATTGTAATCTATGAATTCCCTAGTTAGGCTAACTAATAATAAATTTAAATGTATATTTTAAAAAATTTGAAATAAAATGTGTCCATTAGTAAAAAACTTTATAGAACAAGGGATTAAGTTGATGCAAATAAACGAATATTTGCGTTCAGAGCTAGTTCGCGCAGGATTTGCTGGAGTTGAACTACAACGCACACCACTAGGAGTAAGGATAACATTAAAAACGAGTCGTCCTGGATTAGTCATTGGAAAAGGGGGAAAGAGAATTCAAGAAATAACAGATGTTCTCCAAGACCAATTCGGGTTAGAAATGCCTCAAATAGAAGTAGAAGAGGTCGCAGAGCCAGACCTTGATGCTCAGATTATGGCAGAAAGACTAGCTTATTCATTAGACAGAGGAAGACACTATAGACGAGCGGGCTATTACATACTCAGAAAAGTAATGGATGCTGGGGCTCGAGGTGTAGAAATTATTATTTCAGGTAAAGTAACTTCACAACGTGCTCGAGTTCAAATCTTTAGAGCTGGAACTATGTCCAAAAGTGGTCAAACAGCCCAAGAAGGAGTAGATAAGGGCGTTGCACAATGTATACAGAAATCTGGAGTGCTAGGTATAATTGTGAAGATCATGCGAGCTAATACTAAAATGGGTGATGATATTAAAATAAAAGAGGATCTTTTAGTTAAAGCTCAAGCAGAAGTAGAAGCAAAATTAGCAAAAACACGAGCCGATTATATAATAGAAGAAGAGGGTATTTTAGGCGAAGAAGATAAAAAATTGCTTGATGAGGTAGATGAGGAGAATACTTCCGAGATTTCATTAAATTCTGATAAAGAAATCGAAAACTTAGAATCAGAAAAAGAATAATTATTATATAATTAAATAAAAGAGTGATAAGGAATGGATATTATTACCGCCAAAAAAGTTCGAGAAA
>JBHLQA010000243.1:0-5667 GCA_048885285.1 Candidatus Odinarchaeota archaeon | reverse complement strand
AACCAAAAAAATTTCACCCTTAAAAACACAAATTACTTTTGTTATGAAAAATTTTTAATAAATTAATCAATAATTTTATAAAATTAAACTATTATAACAATTACAACTTAAAAGCAAAACCATATGATAGGTGAGAATTATCAGAGAAGAAACAGACTATACTGAGGCGATCGAAGCATACAAGAATGATCCAAACGTTATTTTAGAACCTTGGGGCAGAAGTATTGATCATTTAAGGCTTACAATTATCGGGAAGAAAGGAACTCCTTATTCAGAGGGGAAATTTGTTTTTGAAATAAAATTCCCAGAAAATTATCCATTTGCACCACCTTATGCTTATGCTGTAACGCTAATGTGGCATCCTAATATTGATTCCTCGATTCCTCCAGGAAAACTGAATATCTGTTTGGATTTAATTAATCCTGATCTTGTAGGTAAGGTGGATGCCTCTACAGGAGCAAGTGGATGGACCCCAAGCAAAACCCTAACTAATATAATTGAAGCTCTAAAGGGAATGATGCATGTAGAGCCTCCTTTCTTTAATCCTGGAGATCCTCTAAATCATGAAGCAGGAGAACAGTATTTTAGAGCTCAAAAAAAATTTGAGGCGAAAGCGAGCGCCTGGACTAAAAAATATGCAATAGATTAAAGTCCAAATAACTAAATTTTTTCTCTTAATTTTATTTATTCTAAAAAATGAAGATTAATATATGGCTAATGCTGATAAAATAGTTTTATTAATCACAAATGACAAAAATCTCACTTATAGGTAAAAAAGTTATAATTTTTGACTTAGATGGTACAATTGTTAATTTGAAAGCTAATTGGACGGTTTTGAAAAATATTGTAGTTAAAAAGTATGAAGAAATATATAAAGAAAGTTGTAGCGTTAAAAGAGTTTCACACTGCCTCACTAAAATTGTAGAAAAAAAGGATGAGACGGTTTTGAATAATTTTTTTGATATTATAAGACAGTTTGAATTTGAAAACATCCAAGACCTTAAACCTATCGAAGAAACAATATTTTTTATTAAAAATTATAAATTATTTGAGGTTAAAAAGGAAGTTAAATTTGCAGTTCTTTCGCTCAATACAAGAAATACAATAATTAAATCCTTGGAAATTATCAATATTCATAACAATATTGATTTAATAATTGGTAGGGAAGATGTAAGGAGATGGAAGCCTGCTCCAGATGGATTGATACGGATTCAAAAATATTATCAAGTAAATAAAAAAGAGATGATCTTTTTTGGAGATTTAGAAAACGATCTTTTAACAGGAAAAAATGCAGGTATCGAAGCTCATCTAATAGGTGAATTAATAGAATTAGTAAATAAAAATAAGATAGAACGAAACAATTAACCCATAATTTCTTCGATTTCTATACTTTTATAAAATTAAATAGCTCTTCTTTCCTCTCAATAAACTTAAACAATCCATAAACGATAATTTTACTTCTTATCTCATCATCTTTATAATGATGATCATCTACTGATAATGATCCATTATCTTTTAAAACTCGATGAAGTTCCTTTAAAATAATTTCTGGATTTGAAAGATGATGATAAATATCTAGTAATAAAGCAACATCAACTGAGTTATCTTCTAAATGAGTATCACAATTAGTTAAAACAGTTTCAATATTTTTTAACTTATTTTCATTTGCTCTTTTATTAACCTCTTCAAGTGCTAAAGGATGAATATCTGCGGCATAAACCTTTCCTTTATCTCCAACTATTTTTGCTGCCGCAATTGTATAACTCCCAGGGCCACAGCCATAGTCTAATACAATACTCCCTTCTTTTATTTTAGTTTTCTTGATTTTTTGATAAGGGGGATAATTTTGATCGCGCATTTTAAAATGCTTTATCATAAATCTAAAATGTGCATTACTCATTGGAGTATCTTTTATGGTTTTTTTAGCTATGATTATCACCTCTATTCAACCAATTAATAAAAAAATTAAAAAATTGAATTTCAAACTAAAGTAATTATAAGTTTGATTTTTCAATTTTTATTCCGCTGATTCAATTTAAAAAGTAATTTTTAAAATTTAAAAATTAAGTTATATTTTAAGAATATTATTCATAGAATTTTGTAAATTATTGAGATATAAATTTTCGAAAAGATATTAATTTGATATTGAAATATTTAAATAAAATCAAGCAAATCTGGGATTTACTTTTAGTTTTAGTAATATTTTGGCTATTAATGCTTTACCTTTTATTTAATCCTTTTTTTTAAATCTAGGATTTTTTGTTTATCCTATAGATGATACATATACTCATATGGCGATTTCTAAAAATATTTCTCAATATGGAATTTGGGGGTCGCATAAATATGGTTTCACTTCGAACACATCATCTATTTTATATACATTAATTCTTTCTTTCTCATTTATTATAGCTGGTGTGAATCAAATAATCCCATTGATACTTAATCTTTTCTTTGCAAATATTCTAATATGTATTGTTTATAAAACTTTAAAAGATCGAAAGATACCTTCATATGGCATTATTTTAGGCTTGTTATTTATGATAATTTTTACCCCTTTAATATTTTTGGTCATAATAGGCATGGAATTTGTATTACAAATAGCAATAAATATTGTCTTTATATTTTTAGTATCAAATTATTTAAGTAATGAACAATCTTTTAATGGAAACAAACAATCTTTTAGATTTAAGTTAATATTATTAATAGCTCCATTAGTTAATATGATACGTTTTGAAGGAATATTCATAATTGTTATAGTAGAAATATTATTTCTTTTGAAAAAAAGATTTAAATCTTCTTTATATCTTACTATCGTTAGCTTCTCTCCTCTATTAATATATGGCTTTTTCTCAATATTAAATGGATGGTCATTTCTTCCAAATTCAATCCTTTTAAAAACAGATTTACCTAATATTAATGATTTTTCAAATTTTTTTATGAATTTTATGGCAAATTTATTTCAACGTTTATTCTTATCTGGATATATCTTTATACTTATTGTTATTATGTCCATTATTTTTTTTTATGAAATTTTTCTGAAAAAAGAGATATGGAACGAATTAAGTTTAATGAGTATTATTTTTATTAGTATTACTTTACTCCACCTTCAATTTGCTGCTATAGGGTTTCAGACTTTTTACTTTCTAAGATATGAAACTCATATAATTGCTTTAGGCATTTTTATTATAATATTATCAATAAAAGATTTTATAAGATACATTGAAAAAATATATCTCAATGTTCGAAAAAAGAAAGAGGAAATAATTCTTTTTTTTGAAAAGGATTTTATTCCTCAATTGATTTCATTATTCATTATAATTTCTATGATTTTAATACATTTTTCTTATCGATTAAACTATATTCTAAAACTCTATCCTAATTCTTCTAAAAATATTTATGAACAACAATATCAAATGGGACTTTTTCTCAAGGAATATTATAATGGAGAATGTATAGCTGCAAACGACATAGGTGCTATAAATTTTATTGCTGATATAAAATGTATAGATTTATGGGGATTAGGTACTATGGAAATAGCTGATTCCAAAATGAAAGGAACAATTGATGCATATACTATAATGGAAATAACAAGTCAGAATAACTGTTAAATTGCAATTATCTATGATTGGGTATTTATGTCCTATAAAGGATGGCCACCAGCGGAATGGGTAAAAGTTGGAGAATGGACTATAATAGAAAATGTAATATGTGCTGCAGATACAGTATCTTTTTACGTTGTTCATCCATTAGAAGTGGACAATTTAATCTCTAACCTTAAGGAATTTTCCAATAGACTTCCAGATGATATTATAGAATCTGGAATGTATACATTAAATTCATAGAATTTAAAGCAGATTTTTATTATATTTCTAAGTCTTAATGTAAATTATTTATAAGTTTTACATAAACGCAATTATCACATTATATTTTTTAATTTCTGATTCTACTAATGCTTTTCCCAATGGTGTTAAAGATGCAATATCATTACTTTTTATTTTTAATGAAGTTAATTTAATATTTGGATCTTTCAATGAGGGCATATATGGATTCCAATATATTTCTTTTGTCATAGGGTTCGTAATCATCCATAATTCGGGATCTACTTCATATCCTGTTATTTTCATAGCTTTAAAAATATATCCAACATCTGCATCGAATGGAACTACTATTTGTACATTTTCTTCGCCTTCGATTTTCCCACAAGCAAGACAATCCTCTCTTTTTATTATATTTAGATGATCAAATTGACCATATATCCCATTATAATTGACGTAGGGAGGGTCCATTGGAGCACCAATATTTCTTCCATTAATTCTAAAAAGAAGTTTTAATGCCTCTTGAGATTGTATACTAGCAATAACAGAACTAACAGTTTGTATTGCGGCTATTTTATTTCCAAGGATATTTTCCATTTCTTCAAACTTATAATCTGGTCCAAATGTTTCTCGAATATTTTTTTTCCATTCCAAAATATCTTCTTCTGATAGAGAATCTCGAGTTTCTGGTGGAAGATTCTCATCAAGAACACGTTCTCTTAATTTTTCTAATTCAATTTGTGCTAATTCTTTTAATTTAAGTACTTCATCATTTAAATTTAGGTCTGGTTTATGTCCATATTCCTTTTCAAACTCAACCTCTGCTTTTATAACACAATGATTTCTATTACGTGGTAATCCTTTCAAGGTACATGCAGCAACGAGTTTATCATCAGCTGGAGGTATTGGTACTAGACATCTATAACAAGGAGTCTGATCTAATAATTCAGGAGCATATTTTTCATCAAAAGTAACCTCAATCTCTCTTCGGAATTTTTGCTCTAATGGAATAATGGCTTCTGCTTTAATCTTTTCAATTTCTTTTTCTAGTTCTTCAATTTTTCTTTGTGCTTCGAAATATTCAGGATATTCCATTTCTGTTATTTCCCAAAGCTTATTTTGGACCAAATTTTCAATTTCGGTCTCTTTCTTCTTATATTGTAATCCAGATCCTTCAGGAATTATTATTTGTACATGTCCTTCAAAACCTACAGTTCCTCCTTCAATCATAGGTTTTTTTAATCTTAAACAGATCTTATTTAAATCTAATCGTGCGTTAAAATTATCTAGAGCAGCAACTACTACATCTGCTTCTTCATAGACGGACATTGGTAATTTTTGGAGTTTTTCAAAATATGAATCGATTTCCAAATAGGGATTCATTTCCTTCAATCTTTCTGTTGCTACATCTGATTTTGCTCGACCTTCATCACCAGATCTGAAAAGCATTTGACGTGATAAATTAGAAGTCTCAATTGTATCAAGATCAACAAGAATTAATTTTTTAATTCCCATTAAAGCAAAATCCTTAGCAACTTCACACCCTAAAGCACCTACCCCAATAATCATAATAACACCATTATCAATGATGCCTTGATCCCATCCATCAATTAATTGCTGTCTAGCATACATACGTGATTTAATAATATCGTCTGGTTTTTCACTCATTTTCTAAAACGCCATTTTTTATTATTATAATATTATTATTTCATGGTCAAAATTTAAACTCTTTTAAAGATAAACATATCAATAATTAGAAAATAATTAAAATAAACAATTGAGGGAATTTTTATTTCTTTTATTTTGATTAAAATCAAAAAATCACCAATTTAGAACCGACATTAATCCTAAA
>JBHLQA010000242.1:0-5709 GCA_048885285.1 Candidatus Odinarchaeota archaeon | reverse complement strand
TTTAAGAAAAAGATATGGCGCCCTGGCCGGGATTTGAACCCGGGTCATTCGGGTGACAGCCGAATATACTGGGCCGAGCTATACTACCAGGGCATAATTTATATCTTTTTGCATGTCTTTTTTAGTACTGACGCTTCAATTTAGTAAAGAGCAATATATAATTTTCTAAAGAAAACTTTGATGCTTTTATAAGATCTTTCTGTTCTGACTTTTTCATTATAGCATATTCTAAATTATATTTATCTAATAACCAGATTAATTTGAATAATTCTACTTTTTTCTTAAAATCACTATTTACCTTATAATATTTAGAATATGCATTGTAAAAAGCATTATAAAAAGATGGGAAATTCAAAGATTTTGAGAGCCAATAATCAATTTTGATTAAATCTTGAACTCTATTACCAATATTCCAATAATCAAAACCAACAAAACCTTTAATGTTTATCATCCCTGATTCTTCTTTTACAATAATATTTGTACTTTGAAAGTTATTGTGTAAAATTACAAACTCATTTTCATCTTCAATTAAAACCTTATTATCTTGATAATATTTCCTTATTTCATCAGCAAAATCTAATTGATTTTTTGTAGCTTCACGTATTTTTTGTTCTAATTCACTTTCAAATAATTCACCATATGAAACATTTTTAACTTTTCCGATATTGATAATTTTATTATAAAACATATCAAATTTTATCTTATGTAAGTTTGCAAGATGTTCACCTAATGTACTGAATAAACTCATAAATTTAGTAGTGTTTAAATTTTTTCCTTCACTAATATATTGATTGATTAGTCGAGATAAAGGTTTACCTCGAATATACTCTTCTACTGAGAAAATATAAGGAATTATCTCTTGAGATTCATTATAGTAAAGTAAATTACATACTGGAATTATTGGTGGTTTATCTTTATTAAATATATATGAACCTGTCTGTGTTTTGATGATTTCTTTCACTTTATTTCTTAACTCAATGTCATCAGGATTTAAAGTCTTATCTAAAAAAGGAAATAAGAGTTTTTCCTTGATTAAATTTTCAACTGATTTTAATTGGCCAGTGCGAAATCTAAAAACTAATTGATTATTTTCAAAATTTACCCTGTAAAGGGTATTGATATCAGAAATGTAAGCTTCTTTGATTTTCTTCACTTTACCTTGTTTAACTAAAACTTCAAAATTAGAGAAAGTTTTAATGATTTCATCGAATTGATAAAAATCTCCTTTGCCACCAGGATACAATCGATAAATGTGTTTGTTATTTAATAAGGAATTAACGATAGCCTCGATTTTTTCCTTGCTTATTGGGGTAATTTGATTACGGATTTCTTCAGAAATTAATTTTATATCTTTATCTGTTTCTAAAATAACATCTCTATATAAATATAGAAATGCGTATTTTAATCCAATTAGTTTTTCATCTTTATCGGTTGAAATTTCATAAATCATTTTTCGAATATTGTTAATTTGTTCTTGTAATTGTAATAAATCTAAGATATTGTCTTCCAAAGCATAATTATATAATTTCGAGCTCATATTGACCAAATTACTTATATTAGAGACAATACCACAATACTTTCTCTGATTTACCGGTACTAATTGCAAAAAGATTTGAGTATTTTCCTCCATTCCACAAAAAACTGAAAATTGGTTATTTAAATATTGAATGTACGATTTATAGTTTTTGATATTATAAAAAGAATCATTTAAACCCTGTAAATTCTCATATTCTATTAAATTTTTTAATAAATCTGGCTCGATTTCATTTCCAGCAAATTTTGGGGGATTATTAACTAAATAAATCTGATTTTTACGATTCATTGAACTTAGAATATTTTCAAAATAAGAACTTATAATTTCATTTGGTTTTTTTTCAGAAATGGGGGGAGAAATCATGAAATTAAGATTTTCAAATTTCTTTCCTAAATAGTCAATTTGTTCTAAAGCATCATCAACATGATCACTATAAACACTAATAATAATAGGGGTATTATTCAGAGTGATATCTGAAATCAAATCGATGATTTTTGTTTTTTCTGTTATAGAAATTGAATTACATTCATTTATATTTCCAAAAAGAAGAAGAGAATTTGCTTGATTCGTGACTATATGACGAAAAAGAAGAGAATTTAATGTTTCGATTATTTCTAAATTTTTATTATAAAATCCTAATGCATTACAAATGATACCATTTATTGATTGTATTCTAATCTCCTCTTCATTGAATAGAAATCAAAGGTGAATTTCAAATACTTTTTAAGAATAATAATTTTTTTGATTTAATATGATTTTTGAAGATTATATTTTATGTGAACTGAATTAAAATTCAATAATTCCAATATTAAAAATATTGAACAAACTGGAATAAATTTTTTTATAATTAAAGGATGTGTTTAATATTTTTTGTAAAATTGATGATATAAATATCCCTCTAGTTTCCACAGGAACTTCTCCATTTATAGGAGCAGGTCAATTTGGATATAAAGCAATCGAATGGCAAAGGAAATTTTTAAACAATCCAAAAGCGATATTAGAGATATTAGAAGCCAGCTATAATGAAGGGGCCAGAGGTATTGAGGTAATACCAATTGGAAAGATTGTTGAAGCAGCACAAACAATGAGTGAAATGCATAGCGATTATGTTATAACAGGTTCTACTTATCCAGATAAGAATTCAGGCATTGATACTTTAGTAAAAATAGGTGCTAAATTAATTTTTGTGCATGGGATGGTTTCTGACGTTAGGGGAGGAGCGTTGGTAAAACTGTTGGACCAAATCACTAGTAATGGAATAATTCCAGGTGTCGCAACACATGAGCCAATTCCTACATTGAAATATTGTATAGAAAATTCTTTAAATATTAAAACTTTTTTAATTCCATTTAATTCAATTGGAATGTTAATGGGAAATACTAAAAAGTTGGAAGAGTTTGTTAACAAGAATAAAGATTTTTATTTTATTGGGATGAAAACATTAGCTGCAGGGAAGATTGAACCAGAAGTAGCATATCGATATATTTCTAATCATAATATATGTGCAGTTACAATTGGTATGGTAACAAAATAGCAAGCTAAAGAATCAACCAGAAGTGCATTAAATGCATTAAATAATAAAATTAAGTAATTTTTTTAAAGCTAAAAGCAAAAAATAATAAATTACACATCTTAGGTTTTTTAGTATTTATAAATCAATCTACTTATTTAGATATTTCAATATGAGAAGTACTATCTATTTTACATGAGATACTTTCTAACCACTTCTCCCCGTGGTTTTTCCTCTTCGAACAGAATAGCTTGAAATGAGTATATGTTTGTATCTTTTTTTTTCCAAGCATTACTATCTAACCACGCTTTTGAACAGGTATGAGATAAAAACGTTTCAACATCCCAATTTCTATCATGATCAATCGGGACTTGCGGTAAAAGTAATCCACGTCGCATTCCTCGCTCTGCAATAAGTCCATCTCTTCCAATAACTATTGTATTGATATAATCTTTCGGATCATTAACTTCTATAAGTTTAGGGGGGGTTAAAATTGATAATTCAATAACTATATTTTCCATTTCTTCTAGAGTAACCGAAGGAAATCGTGGATCTTCAATAGCAGCACTTATTGATACTCTATGTATAACATCATATAAAGAATAGGTTGGTTCAATATAACCTATACACCCTCTCAATGGATTTCCACCAACATTATATTTATTTAATGTGACAAAAGCACCATATTTATCATTAAATTCTTCTTTAATATGATCCGGAACCGGAATCTTTCGATTATTTTTTAAAAAGAATTCGATATTTTCTCTAGCGAATCTGATTAAAATTGTCCCCTTTTCTAAGCTAAGTTTATCTTCATCAGACATTTTAGTAATCGAAAAATTGAGTAACTTATGTATAATTATACTCTTCAAACATTTATATTTTATAGAATTCTTTTGATAATTGTTCCATTTGGAACAGAAACATCATTATTAATTTCAATACCTCTTAAAAACACCTTCCAAATTTTAACAGACGTGATAAAATCCTCAAAAGGAGAAAATTTGGCTTTGGTTTTAAAAATTTGGGGATTTATTTTATAATCAGGAACTTTATCAACGATAAATAAATCAGCATCATAGCCTTCCTTAATAAATCCTTTATTATTCAATTTAAAAACTAAAGCAGGATTTTCTGACGATGCTTTAACGAAATTTTCAATTGAAAGCTGGTACTTAAATACTTTCTCAAGAATCACTAGTGGATATGTTTCAAAACCAGGAAATCCCGATAAGGCATCGAATTCATTTTGCTTTTCTTCTTTAGTATGGGGAGCATGATCTGTTGCTATAATATTTACTTTGCCTTCCTTTAATTCATTAAATAAGTATGAAGAATTTTCTTTTTCTCGTAGAGGAGGTAGGACTTTACCAATATTTGGATTATTTAATTTGAGTTCATTTGATAAAAGTAAGTGGTGAGGTGTTATTTCAAACGAAATTTTCAATTTAGAATTCATTTGTATAGCTTTTTGTATTGGCAAATAACTCTCTTTACAGCTTACATGACAAAAATGAATAATTGGATAATTTTCAGGATCAAGATTATTATCAGTAATTATTTTATAATAATTTTCGAGAATAAAATTAACATACTTAGCTTCTGTATAAACCGGAAATAATTTATTATGATATTCTAAAAAAGGGTATTTTTTGAGCATGAATTCTTGATAGAGATCTGCTCTTTTCCCTCCAGAGAGCGGCCAATCAGGATGGATGAATATTGGAATTTGAAATTTATAAGATATATTAAGTAGTTTTTGGATATTTAATGAATCAGTCCAGTCAATCCCATTCATAGAGCTAATCGGATATATTTTAAATCCTATTACTCCTAACTCAATAATCTTTAAAATTTCATCGTAATTAAATTCTTTTGGAATCCCTGATATAAAACCTACATTAACAAAAATATTTTTTTCAGCTTTTTTCATCCACTTTTTTATTTGTTTTGCTGATATTGCTGGAGGATTTGTATTTGGCATGTTAAAAACAGTAGTAATTCCTGAAAATGCTGCGGCTTGAGTACTAGTTCTAAAAGTTTCTTTATCACTCTGTTCCATGTCTCGTAAATGAGAATGAATGTCAATTATGCCTGGTAGTATTAATTTGTTTTGGCAATTTAATTCTTTTTTATCGTGATTTTTTTTGGCTAATTCTTTTAAGTCATTTTCCTGAGCATCAAATTTAATTTTACTTATAATCCCATTATTGAGAAGCAAAGCTCCTTTTTTTATAAGACCATCAGAATAGATTTTTGTGTTCTTTAGGATCATTCTTATTTTTATTTTTTGAGAGTTATTTGTTGATCTTTTTTAAAATTAATATATAAAATTATATCTTCCATATCTTTAATTTTTGAAAAAGATAAATATTTTGTATTTTTTTTTTTTTTGAATAAGTCAATTATATTAGAAATTTCTTTTGTTATGGGAAAAGTTGGAATGATAAAAAAATCGTCGTCTTTAATATGAAAGATCTCTTTATTTAAAATTAAATTATCTACCATTTCTTCTTCAATTTGAATATTATTTATTATTAAAAAGTTGGATTCTAGTGCTAATGATTTATAAAATGCTATAAAAGAAAAATCATTAAAAAATTTTTTAACAAAAATCCCAGGCGTTGATTTTAACCATATATCATTTTTAGTATTATTTTCACTT
>JBHLQA010000241.1:0-5734 GCA_048885285.1 Candidatus Odinarchaeota archaeon | reverse complement strand
CTTTCGGTATTTGTTTCTGATATTTTCAATACATAAATGCCTGCCGGACAGTTTGAAATATCAAGTGTTTCAAAATAGTCAGAGTTATTTGGATGTATTTTCTTATGGAATAATTCATTACCCAGAATGTCGGATAAACTTATATTAATCGGATCTTTTTTATATAATCCAGTAATTGTTAATTCAATTACTCCACTGGTAGGATTGGGAAATACGATACAGTTAAACTGTAATTGATCTTTATCCATTATTCCTGTTGTGATAACATATACTGTTACTTTATCAGTTGCAATGCAATTGTTGGCATCGACCACAGTAAGTGTATAGGTTGTTGTAGTTACAGGATTGGCAACTGGATTAGGTAAATAAGGATCATCAAGTGTAGTGCTAGGACTCCAAATGTAGGTGTAATCAAGGGTACCTCCTACTGCGGGTTTATCACTACCAATAGTAACACTTGAATCTATTTCTATTTTATGTTCATCACCTGCATTTGCTATTAGCTCATTCGGCAAATTTACTTTAACTACAATGTATTCTTGCGCATTTACTATGTTTGAAATCAACAATATCATTGAGAAGAGAAGCACACTTTTTAATATTTTTGATGGGTATTTCATGATCAAATTTTTTTCATTCATCTGGAAGAATTAATATTCGTGATAACATCGTAAACAATGCTATCTAGATCTTTTTTCGAATGATGAATTGAGAAGTTGATAATGAAAAGGAGAAATAGTAAGTTACATAAAATTTCTTCAATTCCAAAATGTTATAAAAGTGGAAAATAATTACATTGACATTTGGAACTTGAAGGTTGGCGAACAATTCAATTAGGTATGTGGATAAAAGAAGGAATATCACTAGTGATCTGTGTATTGTATTTACACCAATAGATCGATTACAATTATCTGAAGATGCTCAAGATATGAGAGATAAGTTGATGATTGCCGATAATAGACTTCCGTTTATTTCACCTGATCCCATTCTAAAAAACCGTACATATATTTGATTGTTCACACCTTATTTCTAAGTCCTGTTTTGTCCAGATTCATTTGAAGATTTACACTCTTCTTGTTAAAGTTTAATTATCATAATAATTGAATAGTACTTCTGTAAAGGGTATAATCTCGTTAGTTAATATATTGTATCCATAGGCGTTAATATCTGGCTTCATATATTGTTTCTGTTTCCATTCAACAATTTCACTATCAATTAGATTAAGCATACTGAAAATTGAGTATATTGAAATTTTTGAGGTGATTGATTGTGAGTTTAATAGTTTCTGTTTAAGAATTTGCTGAACTCCGTTATCCTTTTTGATCCTCCGCATGAGGGGATCAATGAAACTACTATGGTCATAAATTACGCTCTTATAATTCCTAAATGATTCATCCAAAAACGATACGACTCTCGAAGCATTACAAAAATGAAAACCTAAGTAATAATGCGGTATATTGTTCACTCTAATATTATTTGCCTTTAAATATTTATAAAACATTTTTAGTGCTGATGATCTAGGCCAGCCAATACATAGAGCGACTATTTTACCGTCACTACATCTCATTTCATTTAGGTTCTTAATTATTCTTGTTTCCAAGTCACTATTCCCGTAAATTTCTCCGATAAGCTTGCCCGAGTATACTGCAGCACCACTGTTGTCTGTATCGATTAATCTAAGTGCAATGTTCTTAAGAAGGCTACTCATTGGTGCGGTTCTTCTTAAAAAATCAAGAAGTTCAACGTTATCAATTGAATCAATATTTTTATTAATGAAATCAATAATATAAGGGTATGTTGATGAGGATGTTCCCGAATATTTTGCCCAGAAACCCCAGATATTTTGGGATTGGATTTCTGAATAACCATACAATTTCTTGAAATCCCCCTTAACTTCAAGATTTAGATGTTCAAAATTTTCAATCAATAATTGTATTGCAGTGGAACTAATTTCTTGATGAGAAGTATCAAATAGGAAGTGTGGGTTTGCGTATCTTTTGAAATCCTTATCATATTGTTCGAAATAATCATTGAGTTTTTTGGCAATAAGATAACCGAAAAAAGCTGTTTGTCGTTGAACCTCATACTTTAAACCACGAGCAAAAACATCTTCAGAACAAATTGAAATTAATTGATTTACGTCTGTTCTATATAAATACTTGAAATATTGAATGGCTGCTGTAGAGTAAAGAGTTTCTTCCGCTTCTTCCTTATATGAGGCAAGTGCATTTAGTATTTTTTCGTTTGCAATTGATCTTTCACCAAATTTCTCTAGCAACTGTATTCTATAATTAACATCAAGAGGCAAGGATTTGCTAATAACTTCATCAATTAACTCATTTTCTTCCGGATAATATCTAATTAATAAATCGATTCCCTGAGGAGAGTTTTTTAGATTTTTTATGCAATACTTTTTAATATATGGTTGATCCTTGAAGTTTTCAAGAATAGTATCTAAAGCATTAAAGTACTGACCGAATTCACTTTTTGAGAAGAAATCTAATTCATCTCTAATAAGCCTGTCTAATACGTTCTTTTCAAAGTATTGTTTATCCAACTCTATCAAAGGACTAATTGCACGATCCCTAAAATAGTAGTCTCTAGTGAATAATATTTTTTTAAGAAGCTGAATACCTTCATCCTTCTGATCGGCAAATACCTCACTAATTAGATGTGCAGCAAAAAAGTGATTCTTGGATCCTTTCCTAAAATAATCCTTTAGAGACGTTCTAACCTTCTCATCTTTACCCCAACCTTGTATAAGTGCCATACCAAACCATTGAGGAACTGATGATCGTTGAAATCCATTTAATAGATAATCTCGAACAGCATTTGTTTTGCTTAGCATACTTGCATAGGCAATTTCAGGCTCATTAAATTCCTGCTTTAGAATCCATTCTTCGATAACTGGGATCAATCTTTCATTATCTCTGAAATAATTACTGAATGTTGCCCATAACCTAGTCTTATCAAAACCTAGAAATGGATATTTTTCCTTTTGTAGCTCTTCTATTATCCTATCTACTACTTCTTTTTTATGGTTAAAATGTCTAAATAAAATATTCCAAGCTAGATCGCTATCAATTTGTGAATCAGCATGATAGTATCGTATTATTGAACTCAAGCAAAGTTTATATAATCTATCATCAGAGGACCAACCTTTACTGAGGATATTTAAAAGTTCCGGCTTGAGAGAGTAATGGATGTTAGATGATAATTTTATGATTTTGTCAAAATCAATGTTATCATGCATTTTAAGGTGGATTTTTAATTTGACAGAAAAGAATGAAAGGTTAGGATGTTCTGTCAATTCAAACTTTTCGAGACAGCTAAGCTTTTTTTCCTCAGTTATATTCTCAGTTATCACACAATTCAGTATGTAAGCAAGTATAGAGGGATTAGAACAGTTATCTAATAGTTGGAATATTTGTGATTGCAGCCATGAATCTGTGATGAAATGTTGAATAGTATTTGAGGCATCGAGTTTTTGTTGATGATTACCATTTATGATAGATTTTAATAAAAACTCTTTCTGAATCTGTGAAAGCTGTGAGACAGATAAAACTCGGATTGAAATTAGTCTATAATCGCTGAATTGGTAAAAGTTCGGATAGTAGCGAAACAGGAATTCAAGAGCTTCGTCCTTGATCTTTGGATTATATATTGACTCAAGAATTATCTTCCAGTAGATCGATTTAGAATTTCTATTTGTATCAAATTCGAATTCGTAAATTATCTTTTGTAAATAATTTTTAGCAAGATCAATTGGACTGTTGTGGAGATTAAGTACCAACTCGTATTTTAAGTAGGTAATATAAAGCACAGATTCAGGTCCAGTAGCGGATTGTGCATTAATAGTATTTAGATAATCCTTGAAATCCTTTCCGTTTCTAAGAGGGATTAATCCAAAAAAGTATTTGATTACCTGATGCCATGAGGATTTATGAGCGAATTTTTTTAAAATGGTGATGATCTCAGATCTTTCTGATTCGGCAATATATTTTGCGGCTAGAAATTCTTGAAATTGTCTATGTATAAAAGCAAATTCAAGATTGGATTTCTCAATAATGATTCCGATACTATTTGCCCCAATATCAAGAAGCTCATTACTTAACTTTTTTGCTTTGGGAGTTTCATAATGCATTAATCTAACTAAGAAGTTCTCAATTACTTCTCTACCTTCCTTTTTAGAAATAGTGCCTTCATGGCTATTCACTTGCATGTGAAATGCAATTTCAGTAAATATGTCATTAAGATCGAATTCAAGTTGGTTCTCCTCGATGATGCTTGCTGAGGTTTTTCTACGTAATGGATGCTTACTAATTAGATGATTTGTAATTGTCTCGTAAGCCTTAATCTTATTTCGAGGTAATACAGAATCGTTGAGACGAAGAACGAGCAAGATACTTAGCAATAACGGATTTTCTGCTAGGAGCCCAAAATCAACAGCCTTCTCTAATTCATTCATGAAGGATTTAGTCTCATTCTCTGCAAAATCTTTATCCTGAGTTTTGATTATTTTTGTCCATCTTTCATACCAGAAAAGAATAAATTGTTTTTGTTGCTGTTTTGAGAAAGGTGCTAGATTAAGTTCAGTAATTTCAGCAAGCGAATCTTTTAGTAACTTAAATCCAAAGGGTCTGCTGGAATAAATGATGTTTGTATTATTAAGTCTTGATTGAATTTCAATTCGAGAAATAGCTTGTTCTGCTGCTGGAATATTAGTCCACTCATCTATACCGTCAATAATAAGAAGAAGTCTTTCATCATTTAAAGCTTTTTCAACAAGAGGGTATATATTCAACTTATCGATACTTTTAAACCAGAGTCTGATTAAATCAGTCAGACTCAAGCTTTGGTCGGTATTGAGATTTTTCGTTATAAATGCAAATGGTAACCAAATAGGTAATAGGGTACCCCAGCGATTAGAAATATTTTTAAATTTTGGCTCAGGTGATAGAAGGTCAAGTACAATGTTACGTAAGAGTGTACTTTTACCCGAACCAGGATCGCCAATGATTATCAATCTTTTAGATTGAGGTAATAATTCGTCTATATTTATTCGACTTATGAACTTTTGTGGTTGTGGAGCTTCCTCAATGTACAAGTAATTTTTGTTTGAATATTTGCTTCCCGGAGAGTCATTAATTGTGTGTTTTCGAGCCTCTTCGTTAATGGCTTTTTCACCATTTTCAGACGGATTGATTATATTTTCAGATGAATGCATTTTAAAAACATCAGGTAGTATGAACCTGCCCTGAATTGGACAAGGAAAATTTAAAAGATCATGGGAAGGAATTCCGGGATCGTGTTGCTGAAATACTGTAGAATATAAGGTAAATAAACTTTGTCGAAAATTATAAACATCATAAACATCAAGTTTTCGATTATTATTAATTGCATTTAGCTTCTCTTCCCCGTTGAATATTTTTACCCACTCTCTGCCGAAAAAATCAAAAACAATCTTTGGATGTGCTTTCAATAATCGAGCGATTTGAATGTTATCCCATTTGATAAGTTTTACATTGTCCTTCTTTAGAGATTGTTTGAGTTCATTAAATTTTTTTTGTATATGGGTTTTGTTTAACGAGTCTGACGTACAAATAACAAACTGTTCACATTTCGAATACCAATCGCCATTTTTAAATTCCTTAATGGCACTAGTACTTAGTTGCATAAATAAACGTAATTATGTATATTTGCTGTTTAAACAGCGGATATATGAAAACGGCGA
>JBHLQA010000240.1:0-5753 GCA_048885285.1 Candidatus Odinarchaeota archaeon | reverse complement strand
CAATTACCAAATGCCCAAAGCTATTTATTAACATTACCAGATTTCATTAAACTAATGTTAAAAAAAGAAGATTAAAAAAAAAATTTTTTAATTATACCATTATATTTAGCATTTTTACAAGTTCTTTATACCTTGAGCGAAGAGTTACTTCAGTGACTCCAACCAAATTTGCGATATCTTTCTGTGAGATTTTTTTATCTTTCTTTTTACATACAAGATATAATGCTCCTGCACACAAACCTTTTGGATCTTTCCCACTTGTTGAAAATGTAGATGTAAAATTTTGTAGTATCCTTATTGTCGTATTTTCTGCATCGGCATCTAAATCCAATTCTGCTATAAATCTTGGAATTAAAGAGATTGGATCCGTTGAGGGAACTTTTAAATTTAATTCCCTAATTAATGTCCTATAACATCTCCTTACATTTTTTGCACTAATAGAGGACTGATCTAATATCTCTTGTAAAGTTCGTGGAATTTTTCTCTCTCGACAAGCAAAATATAAACAGGCTGCAACCATCCCGTTAATAGATCTACCTCGGAGTAATTTCTTTTTAAATGCTTCGATATATAATCTAATTGCTGCTTTTTTAACATGATTTGGTAAATTCATATTACTTCCAATTCTCTTTAATTCGGTTGTGGCAATAAGCATATTACGTTTATCCCAAGTCATACGAGAATTCCATTTAGCTGCCCTTTTCAAATCAGGACTTTTAATATTTGATTTATCTATAATCGTACTTAAGCCCATATCAGGTAATAGAATTGAAATTGGAGATCCTGTCCTCTCCCTAGATTCCTTTTCTTGTTTAGTAAATGCTCTTTTACCACTATGAGAAATATCAACAATTCGCTCGTTTATTACTAAACCACATTGACCACATACTGTTTCTCCCTTCTCATGAAGTAAAATAATCTTGCCCCCACACTCTGGGCATAAATTTGAAAAATCACTTAAATTTGATTCGACTTCCATTATACTAACCCTATATTATTTTTAAAATTTTAAATATACCAATGATATTACAAATGAAATGTCCAAGTAACAATTAACCCGTGTAGCGAATAAAATATTGTTTTGGAACTAAATGTGACTGAATCTAATATATTCTAGATGCATAGTTAATATTACATTATAATATATAAATGTTTCGCTCAAAACGTGATGATATATAGATAAGAGAAATTAGTTTTTAAAATTCTAATATCAAAGAAAAAAAGGGAGAAAAGTATTAAATCCAAATAATATTCCCCCAATAATGCCAGAAATTAAAAATATGATGGTTCTCCTTGGATTATGAGTTATACGGTTGCAACTGATAAGATACCATAGACTCAATAATATATCTAATATTGAAATTAATGAAATAAATGAAAAACAATAATATATTGTCTTTTCATGAGGAAATTGCGAAGCACTAATGTCTCTTATTCCATTCAGATAAAAAGGATCTATTCCACTAAATGTAATGAAATTATAAATCAAGCGATCTGGAAGGGGATCTAATATAATTATCAGAAAATAAATAAAATAATTAAATAAAAATCCAATACCTAAAACAATATAACAACAACCTAAGATTAATCGGGATTTCTTAGGAAAATTTTCTTTATTTTCCATAGTAACTGATTTAGGGTGGTCATAATTCCTTCCTAATTTAAATAAGGTAAAAATTCCAATAATCAATATTATGAAAACAAAAATATATTTCAAGTATCTGCAAAAAATTAAGAAGAACTTATTAAAAGCTAGACACCAGTTTTCTAAACCTCCTATTAAATCTTTGAATACAAACTCTATTGATAGCAAATTCGTAGTGATTTGTTCAAAAAGAACCATAACATAGTATAATTCAATACTGTGTATTTAAAGTCTACAAAATCTTTGAAGACTGTCTAAGTGATTTTTTCACATTCTTCATTTATTACTTTCATTGTAGCGTTAAAATCGGCCCACCAATCCTGACCCTGTTGACTCACCAAGATAGGATCCAACTTACGAGTATCCAAACATCTAATTTCTTCCTTATGGGTCTTTATTTTCCCTTTCCAAATTTGAGAAATAATATTAGTTAGGTTTATTTTTACTTTTTTAATTAGTTCTTCATAAGGGACAGAAACATCCTCGGTTTTTTGAAGCTTTTGGAGTTGGTCAAATTTTACCTTTTCCTTTGCTCTATTTAGATCCCCGCAACTTATCTTAATTGAAAAAGGTTCCTCTTTTCCGTATTTGCAGAACTGCTGAATCTCACATAAGGAACAATAACTTTCAAAACTAATTGTATAATCTTCAAGCCCAACTATGGAATAATTTAAAATTTTTGGCATTTTTCTTCTTATGTTAATTAATTATTATATGCTCCTTCAAATAATAATATTTTAGGTTATTTCGATTAAATTAAATATATAAATTAGAATTATAAAATTCAATTTTTTATTGTTAATGTAAAAAAGAAGAGTAAATAGAATATACTTAAACTGCAAGCATATTGTCTAAGGTCCTCCACCATTAGAAAACATTTTCATTCCTTTTTTTTTATAATTAATTAATAATTGAATTCTACTCAAATCTTTGAGTAAATTGAACCAAATGGAATAAAATTATTATTAATATTATTCCGTTCAGAGTATTAATCAAATTTTTTTTTTACAATATAAAGCTACATCAATAATGTTTAAAGAGATATATATAAACTACGAAGAAATTAGTTCAATCTGTTTTCTGGGTTATATTTAAAACAAGAAGGGACTCGTAATTTTCTAAATCAGTAATTTTTAAAATAGGATTTAATAACAGATTGTTATAACTATTATCTTCAAAAAGAATTTTAAGAAAAAAGTTAAATATTGCAATCTTTAATTCTATTTGAGCAATTTAAAAAAAACTTTAGTTAATAATGCTGGATTTACAAGTTTTTAAAATTTTAAAAAACCTATCAGAAACACAATTTGAAAAGAATTCTGATTTAGTTGCTCAAAATCTTCTTAATAATATTACTAATCAGTTAAAACTAGATCCTTATCAGAAAAATATTAAGTTTAAAATTATCAGAAGAAAGAAATCAGAATTAATCGATGTTTTTAATATTGGTGTTAATCGATACACTCAAAACAACACCTTGATAGTAGAAATATATCAAGATTACCTAAAATTCTTGCCTTTTATATTCCTCAGAGAGATCTATAATCGGTTTGTTCCTCTTGAAATAATAGGCTATGAATCCGTACAATTAGTTATTAACCAAATTATAATGAAAGATTTATTAAAACATAATGAGTTGAATAAATGGGATTCACTCATTAAAGGGCATCTTGAGCATTATGACGCGCCATCGAAAGGTTTTGACCGATTAACTCCTTTTGATCGATTAAAGAGCTTTTTTGATCTAAAAATAAGCGAAAAACTAAATCCTATTCGTTTTTTTTTCCATTATATACGGAAAAATACAACTTTAATTAGTGAAAAAATAGAAGATGCAGCTAGTGATTTACACACACTTTTTTTTTATGAATTTAGAAACTATATGTTAGATTGTATGACTGACGATGATATGATTGAAACTATCAGATGTCTAATACATATTTTCTATAAGGAAAAACTCCTTAGAAATCTTAGTCAGTATCGAAATTATTTTCAAAAATTTAAAGCAAATGACCAATTAAAAACTGAATTAAGTTTAAGAAGATTTAATAAAAATTTGAAATGGATAAAAAATGAAAGTTATATTGCTCCTTCTTATAAAATAAATTGGAAAACTCTTGATGTTTGTGTTGTCTATGTTTTTATTAGATTTCACCCAATACTAAAAAAAGCTAATATTTACAAGATTATAGAAAACTTACCTTTTTTAACAGTTTGTAAATTTTCTCGAAGTAATTTTAGTTTAGATTTATTAGGATCGATTTTCATTCCTAGAGTATATTTAGAAGATTTAATAAAATCAATAAAGAAATTAGAAAATCTAGGATATATAATTAAGTATCATTTATTATTGATAAATTCCTTTAGTAGTAGCTTAAATTTAAACTATTTAAGAAAATATTCACAAAAGCAACAATTAATTGAAACTAATCATTCAAAATATGAAAAAAAATATGAAATTAATTTTAAATTAGATTATGGCATCAAATATTATAAACCAGTTCTAAACATTCTAGAATTTTTACTTCTTGATCGAATAGAACATTATAGCGTTACAGGATTAGGATTTGAAAAGAAAGCGGAAACTTTAAAAACTCTTAAATCGGATTTATTAAGTGAAATTTCGACTGAAAGAGTGAAAATAATGGATTTGAAGAAAATTTTAAGCTCTTTTCATAATTCAGAAGAAAAGAAAGTAGAATTTTTAAAATTTCTAAATAAAAACCAAGATTTTGGCTTTTTCTATATCAAAGTGATGCTAGAAAATTGTATTAATTTAATCGGGTTTATAGAAGGAATTATAATGAAGAATCCAGATATTAAAAGTTTTTCTCATATACAAAATGCATTAATAAATCAACAACATTCGCAATTGATTGAGGAAAATATTCTTTTAAACGATAAATATATTAAGAAAACAATCTTAAAAGATGTTTTTTCCCATTATTTCTCATCAAAAGAAATTTATAAAAGAAAGATTGAGAGATATAACCTATTTTATTCCTTATTTAATTCTTGCCATAATTTGAGATTATTTGACTTAAAGGCTATAAAAAAAATAATTAAGGATAAGGATTTAGTAGATATTATATTCAAAAAGAAAGAAGAAAAATTGAGAAATTCTTATGAAAAATACAGAATCTATGAAGTCACGAGTCAGAATATTGATGATATTTTAGAGAAGTTTTTAGCCCATAAACTTCCCATAATTACACCAAATCTAATTGATACGATAATAACCAGACAAACTTATAATTTTTTTCAATTAGTCTTAAATGATTCTCCAGAAATTCGGAAAAAGCTTAATTTAATTAAAAATACTTTTCAGAGATTTTTAATATATACTGTAACTGATTTAGTTACGAATAAGAAATTACTTTATGTAAATATACGTACTTCATTTCTTACTAATCAGGAAAAAAAGCAATTTTACTCTATAATATATAAAAATTTCAATGAGAATGTTGTTTATGGAAAATCATTTTTATGGTCTGGATTTAATATAGCATTTTCTCTTAAAAATTATTATGATTTTCACAGTAAACAATTCCTCTACACAAGAGATCTTTTTGAACAATATTTTCTCTCAATACAGAAGTTTTTAGGGGAATCCATAAAAATTCCTCAAGATAAACCAACCTTTTCTGAAAAATTCTGGTCCGAGGAGAGATCCATATCTAATTTAATTAAAAAGGTTAATAATCGTGTCTTAAGAGAACATATTGATTATAATAAATCCCACTTGAATAAATTGTTAGACTTCCATTTAAATCTTGAAAAAAACTTAATTGATATTGAAAAGTTTAAAGAAATTAAACAAGAATATTACTTTAAAAACTATATAAAGTCAATAAAATTCATACCTGCCTTTCAAAATTTTGGATTTAGTCAATACTATTTGTATATATATCCCTATAATTTAAATGAAATCGATTTAAAACTTCTTCTTACTAACACATTTCAAGATATTAAATATCCTGCTTGTATAGATACCTCTAATTCGTTTTTAATTAAGTATATCATGCCATATGATATCCCTAATGTTAAATATTTGAATTGGTTAGTGAAGGCAAAACAAGTAATTCGAGAATATAGTTTATTCTCTATC
>JBHLQA010000239.1:0-5767 GCA_048885285.1 Candidatus Odinarchaeota archaeon | reverse complement strand
TTCCATGCTTGAGAAATATCATAATTTTGACAAAAAACACACCCAAAATTACACCCTTGGAAAAAAATTGTACCAGAGGGTATCAAATGGGGTTCTTCCCCCATATGGAGGAAAGCGGAAGATACATATGAATCTTTTGAAATTAGGCAGAAACCTTTTTCACCATTAATTCTATTCGCTTCACACTGACGCTCACAAAATATGCAACTTTTTAAATATTTGATTGCTATATTTTCTGCAAGTGTTATATAGTTATTTACTTGAACTACTCTATTTTTTAATTGTTCTTGATCTTTAATCAGTAGTTCATTAAACTCATTTGATTTTTCTTTTAATAAATTTTCGAGGTTTTTAATAGAATCGCTTGGATTGAAAATACATTCAATAGTTTTAGCAATTAAATAACGAGCGTATCGTTTTCCATCAATAATAGATCTATATTTTGAAAATCGGCTGAGAATTTCTTTATTTTGCCATACAGAAACAGAATCTGGTCGAAGGATTCTAAATACCATAATAATAATGTTTAAATTAGTTAACTAGGACTCAAAAGATAACCATTCAATGATATTAGATAGAAATTTAAGATTATCTCCAGCATCTAATCCAAAATCATTTTCTAAGAGCCAGTCAGTTGATCCTATAGTAACACATCTACCATTAAAAAATTCAGAAACAACACAAACTGGTACTGGACCAAGAGCACCAAGTTCATCATCAAAATAGTACTTAAATTCAGCTTTTTCAGAAGTAACTATTAAATCTTCTACATCTTCTTCTGTAAGTGTAAAAAAAGTACAATTAGGTAATACTAATTCGGTTATACCCTCCGTTATTGGATGATTGAATAACTCAGTTACCAAAATATTTTTTTTTTTAATAAGATAATTCGATGGTGCTTCTTGAATAATTCCATTCCAAAATCTTCTAACACCACTTATTTTATATAATACTCTGATAGAGCCATTCTTCATAGGTATATCTCTGTCTCCCCCATCTCCACTAGTTAATAATAATCCTCCCCCCTCGCCTACAAACTTTTTTATGGCAAGTAATTCATCTTGGGAAAATTTATCTTTTTTATTATCCTTAGAATGTTGAATATTTCCGATAAAAAGGATATCAAAATCTTCAAGCATATCAAATTCTATGGGACCTTCATTTTTATCAATATATTCGACTTCAAAATCATCCTCTCCTAATGCGAACTCTGGAAACTCCTCTAATTTTTCTTTATGAGACAAATCCACAATAATTCTATAGCTCATTCCAATATGCCATAATACTTTTGTTTTACAATGATTATTATTAATTTTGAGTGATAATTCAAAGATATTTTCGAAGAAAATCCTTCTATCTTAAGAATATATAATTTAGTTTGATAAAATTATGCTATTACTATTATTAAATATTTTCTTTTAAATTTTTTTAAATGAAAATAAAGATAGATAAAACTTAAATAAGAGGAGTACAAATTTTTTTTGTCAATAGGAAACAGCAAGTAAAATTAGATTGAAACGAATTCTCGCTCAGCGGGACCATCCTTCTTAATGACAGCTATATCGATCCCATTTCCGCTCATACTATCACGTATGATAGACGAGGTTACCGCGTTTTTTACAATTTCTTTACCTTCTTCAACAGTTAGATTCTCCTTATATCTTGCTTCCAGAACACCATATGAGAAATTCTGACCACTTCCCACCGCACAGTATTTCTCTGGTAATATTGAACCATAAGCACTTATGTCTAAAAGAACAGGACCTTCTTCTTCTGTAACACCCCCTAAGATGAGTCCTACTTCAAAAGGAAACATTTTATTTTGATATAAGATATTTGACAATAATTTGGCAGCTGATTTTATTAAGATTGGTTTCCCATCATGTGCTAATTGGTATATTGTGGTTTCAGCCCGTGAAACATCCACTAAGTATAATGCATCTGCAACCCCTCCAGCAATAGTCATCCAAAGGTGATTTTGGATCATATGGAGTTTTTCAGCTGTTTTACTTGCCACAAAGTATGCCATTGAAGCTCTTTTATCTGTTCCTAAAACAATAGCATCCTTACAGGTTAATCCAACTGTTGTCGTACCTGTTCTTAATGTCTGAGCATCGATCTGATACTTTTTTGATACTTTAATTTCAGAATTTTTCATGAATTCAGAATCGATTGGCTTCAAAAAATCTTCTTTTCTCATAATTTCATTAAAGAACTCTTGTTTTTATAATTTTTTTTAATTTTTTATTAATTTTTGAAAACAAAATCCATATTAATAAAATATTAATATGAAATCTTAAACTAAATCAGATATATTTAGTTAAAAACAATAGTTTTATAATAATTTTAAATATAAATTCTTTAAATGGCTGATTTACTACTTTGGTATATCTTTGTCTTTGATGTTATATTCACTTGGGCTATAGCTTCACTTGTATATAAAAGAGGATTGGAAAAGACACAGCCTAAAGCTAATCTTTTTTTCAGATTGTGTTGTACTAGCTTAGGAACCTTTATATTCTCTTTAATTTTTGGAAATTATATTATTTTAGAAAATTTCTCTAATGCAGAATTAGTTTCTTATTTAATAACTTGTGCTATATCAGGTTTAAGTGTTACAATTGGCGATTTATTATATTATATGTCGTTAAAAAAAATAGATGTCTCACGGACTTATCCTCTCGCCCAAACTTCACTGATTTTTGTGATTTTTTTCTCAATCTTGTTTCTTAACGAAGAAATCACCTACTCCATCTTAATAGGTTGTGCTTTAATCCTTTCAAGTGTTTTCATATTGAGTTCTAAAGACAAATCTGAAAAAGTAGATGCTGAAAGAAGTATAGGGGAAAAAGTTTCAGAAGACTTAATTATAGGCGTCTTATTAGCAATTGGAACAGCATTTTTTTGGGCATTAGCATATGTCTCATTAAATCAAGCAAGAATTATTTCCGGAGATGTATTTATCTCTAATTTTTTAAGAATAGGTTTTGGAATGATCTCAATAGCAATATTAGGAATATTTCAGCCTGAATATTATTCAGGTTTTAAAAAGGAGAATCGTAAAAATTTAAAATCTTATGTATACATTGGAATTGCAGGAATACTTTCTTTAGGTTTAGCAGATGCTATATATATAAAAGCAGCAGAAATCAATGGGTTGATATTGACATCAGCGTTTACAATTAATACGCCAATGCTCCAACAGATACTTTCAATTCTTATTTTAAAAGAAAAATTTCGTAAAAGATTCATAATCGCTGTCATTCTCATTATTGTTGGTAATTATATAATTTTATTTTTATAACAGAAGTAAATAATTTATTATTCTTGACATTCTGAAAAATTAGAGTATTTTCTGATATAATTTAAAAATATAAGAAAGTAGTATATCAAATTAATTTAAAAAATATATTTAAAAGAAAAGCAAAAATTATATCTTATCCTTATTATTAATTTACTTTGCTAAACTATAATTTTAGAACTAAATTAAAAAATATTCCTACTATGACAGATATTCATTTTAATAAAGAAAAAGGTTCACAGCTTAAGTTATTTACTCCTGGTCCTGTATATGTTCCCGAAAGAGTTCTAAAGGAAATAGCTAAGCCAAATGATACTCATAGATCTAAAGCCTACTCAGAAATGCATCAAATGGCCGCAGAAGGTCTTCAAAAATTATTATATACCAAAAATGAGTGTTTAATTTTTACATCGAGTGCAACAGGTATAATGGAAGCTTGTGTGAGAAATCTCGTTAATGAGGATGAAAAAGGATTATTTTTTTCAATTGGAGCTTTTGGAGATCGATGGTATGAGATAGGAGTTTCAAATGGGAAAACATCTATTAAGGAAGGTGTTGAATGGGGTAAAGCAATAACTTCTGAGGTTGCTCAAGAAGCTTTAAGCAAAGATAAATATTCAGTTGTATTTATTCAATCTAACGAAACTTCTACTGGTGTATATAATCCTATCGAGCAAATAGCTCCCATGATCAAAGATTCAGGAGCTTTACTATGTGTAGATGCTACTTCTTCAATGGCAGGAGTTAAAGTTGAAGTCGATAAATTAGAAATTGACGTTATTTTAGCCTCAGTTCAAAAATGTTTTGCTTTACCTCCTGGACTCTCAGTCTGTTCTGTTTCTACTGCGGCTTTTGAGAAAGCTGAGAAAGTGAAAAATAGGGGTCTTTATTTTGATTTAATTGAAATGAAAAAAAGACATGTTGCGAAATATCAAACCCCTACTACACCACCTATACCACAAATAAGAGGTTTAACAGCTCAGTTGGACTTTATATTAAATGAGGAAGGATTGGAGAAGAGATTTGAAAGGCATGAACAACTTGCCAAACGAACTCGAACATGGGTTCATGAAAACAATCTTGAAATGTTTCCTGAGAGAAATTATGAATCAAATACTGTATCAACTGTCAAAAATTCATTAGATCTTGATATTCCAAAAATGGTCTCTATGCTTTTGGATAAAGGGTACCGAATTGTCAATGGTTATGGCCAACTTGCAAACAAAACATTTAGAATTGGTCATATGGGAGAAATTCAAATTAAAGATCTTGATAAGATGTTAAAAGTACTAGCAGACATTATTAAAGAACTGTATTAACCAATGAATACCAATTAATTAATTTCTGTAGTAATTCTTTTTATTATTTTCAACATTTTTTTATATTATAGCAATCCTTAAAATTAACTAGTGTCTTTTTTAATTAAGAAAAACTCATTGAAAAATTAAGACTGAAAAAGAGGATCAATATAATTAAATTCATTTTTGTGATATATATGAAAATATTAATTACTGATAGAATGCAAGATATTGGCATTAAAATATTTGAAGATAATGGATTTGAAGTTACCAAAAATTTTATGATTACTAAAGAAGATTTGAAACAGAAAATTGGGGATTATGATGCTGTTGTGGTACGTTCAAGAACAAAATTAACGGCTGATATATTAGAAAACGCCAAAAATTTGAAAGTAATTGGAAGGGCTGGAGTGGGATTAGATAATATTGATCGAAAAAAGGCTAGTGAACTCAGTATAGAGATCTTTAATACACCAGAAGCTCCAGCTGTTTCAGTTGGAGAATTGGCATTAGGATTAATGCTTATTTTAGTAAGAAAAATATCTTATGCTGATCGTACGACCCATGAGGGGCAATGGAATAAAAATGAGTGCTTAGGGTATACTTTAGAAGGAAAAAAACTTGGATTAATAGGCTTTGGAAATATAGCTAAATATTTAGCAAAAATTACAATTGCATTAGGAATGAATGTTGGAGTATTTTCAAGATTTAGTAAAGGACAAGTTGCTATTGATGAAGCTAAAGATTTTGGTTGCGTAATTTATCCTACCATTGAGAATTTATTATCAAATGCTCAAATTATCTCATTACATCTTCCTTCTTCACCCCAAACTGAAAATTTCATAAATGAAAAAAGGATAAAATTAATGAGAAAAGATGCAATAATTATAAACACAGCGAGAGGTAATTTAATTGATAATAAGGCTTTATTAAAAGCTTTAAAAAATAAAGATATTGCCGGTGCTGCTCTTGATGTTTATCGAAAAGAACCTCTCGATGATAAAGATTTAATTGATTGGAATGAAAATCTTATACTTACACCTCATATAGCAAGTCAAACGATTGAAAATCAAACTGCTGCAGCCACTATAATTGCTAAAAAAATCTCAAATTTTTTGAAAAATATATAAATTCATATTTTATTTTTTTTTCTCCTAAATCCTAGGAG
>JBHLQA010000238.1:0-5779 GCA_048885285.1 Candidatus Odinarchaeota archaeon | reverse complement strand
CATATTTGCTCCCTCGGAGGAGTTGGAGTAATAAGTGTCGCAGCTAATATTATACCAGATCGGATGGTGAAATTTATTGAAGCTTTTTTAAAAAATGGCTATAACCAAGCAAATAGTATTCATTTAGAACTCTATCCATTTTTTGAAGCATTAGCTTGTGAAACAAATCCAGGTCCAGTAAAATATATTGCATCAAAATTAAAAATTGCTGGAATTTCAAATTGGTATATACGACCACCACTTGTATTTCCAACGGTGCAAAATCAAAATCGAATTATAAAAGCTCTATATGATTTGAATATTAACTAACGAATTGAACATCAATAATATTGAGATGATTTAATTGAAAGAGAAATTAAAAATTTCGATTCTTGGTGCCACTGGAATTGTAGGACAAAATTATATTCACTTATTGCAAAATCATCCTTGGTTTGAAATAGTGGATGTAGCTGCCTCCCCACGTTCAGCTGGTAAAACATATAAAGAAGCAGTTAAAGGAAAATGGCAGATGCCTGTTTCGATTCCAGAAGATTTAAAAAATGTTATAGTGAGAGATGTTTTAGATTTTAATTCTATTCCATCTAATATTAGTTTTTTATTTTCAGCTATAAATATGTCAACTAAAGATCAAATTAAAGAAGTAGAATTTAAATACGCCAAAAATGGGGTCCCTGTTATCAGTAATAATTCTGCACATAGAAGGACTTCTGATGTTCCAATGATTATTGGTGAAATCAACCATGAACATATAAATGTCATTCCAATTCAACAGAAAAACAGAGGATTTAAAAATGGATTTGTAATTGTCAAACCAAATTGTACACTTCAAAGTTATCTTACTGCAATATATGCACTAGAAAAAGCAGGATATAAAATTGAAAAATTAATAATTACAACTTTAGGAGCCATTTCTGGAGCGGGATACCCAGGAATAGCTTCTTTAGATATGATTGATAATATAGTTCCTTTCACAGGGGAGGGAGAAGAAGAAAAAACAGAAACTGAACCATCAAAAATACTTGGTTCTGTTGGTGAAAATGGGATTGATATTGATGATTCAATAAAGATAAGTGTTACATCCATAAGAGTTCCTGTAGTTGATGGTCATACTGCTTGTGTACATCTTAAATTTAAAGAATCGGTACCATCCAAAGAAGAAATAATTAAAATCTGGTCTGAATTCAGATCATTACCTCAAGAATTCGATTTACCTTTCGCTCCAAAACAACCTATTATTTATCTGGAAAATGAAGACAGACCTCAACCTAAAAAAGACAGAGATAATGATAAAGGGATGGCTTTAACTGTAGGAAGATTAAGGAATGATAATGTATTCGATTTTAAATTTGTATCATTAAGCCATAATACCATAAGAGGTGCTGCGGGAGGTTCGATTTTAACTGCTGAATTACTCAAATTTAGAAATTTCATAAAATGATTATATTTTAATTTTTACTTAATTTCCTTATTTTCTTCCAAAAATGTTTTCTTAAAATAAGATTTTATATGGTAATGATATTTTTTTCTTCCAAAATTTAAGAAAGGGATTAATCTTTCTTTAAAATCAATTTGTTAATTTGAATAGTAAGAAATCGATAAAACATAGATCGTGAGTTATTCTAAAACAACTTATTTTCTAATTAAAACTTTTGAATAAGAATCTTATTAAATTATTTATATTAAGTAGATTTTTTTTTAATAAATAGTATAAGGATAAAATGGAACTTAATATAAACATGGAAAAAGTTAGTTAAAATTATTGAATATGAAAGAATTTAAAGTAAACAAGTACATCACACTCAAGTTAATAAAAAACGGAACTGTTATATATTTAAATAAGAGGAAATTCAGGCAGTGTAAGTACTTAGCATTTCACATTGATTTGAATGATGTCCAGAAGTATGATAATGTCATGTCTATTGATGATATGGAACGAAGGGATCGAACTTGGGAATTTATGAAATTGGAGATTACTCCTGATGAGGAATTTTGGGGGCATTGTTCCAATTTACAAGCATGGGTTGAACATGATTATGACACAAGATTACTTCATCGGAACTTGGCATTTCCCTTGCTTAAAGAGTTAACTTATTTAGGAGATCCAAAAGCTAAGAAAGCATTTTTAGAGGAGATCATATATCGCCTTGAAGAGGGCAATGATAACGTCATTGAATTCTTAGTTAAGAATGGCTACACTGAATTTTTCCCAAAGATCGAGGGAAATATCACGAATATTTTCCTTAATTCACCCACACATGAATTAATATTATTTGGGATGCAAAATAAAGCACCAGTTGCATTTTATAAGAATCTTGATAACTTCAATGAAGACATAGAGCTTGCTAAATTGGCCATTCAGAATGGAGTTACCAATAGATTTTATAAATATTTCAAAAAAGTTAAAGAAGACAATAATTATACAGAATTGGATAGTCAAGATAAAATAGATAGGGATATTTCTAAATTATTTACGACGATAAAGAAAGAAATGGAGCTTGCTAAACTGGCTGTTCAGAATAATGTACCTGGATATTTCCACGAAAAGTTTTCTAAATTAGAAAAGGAAATGGAGCTTGCAAAATGGGCAGAACAAAACAAAGCTAATTGGGATTATTATAAATATTTAGATGATCTAATGGAGGGTCTAACACTTGTTAAGCTAGCTATTCAAAATGAAGCCTCTATGGAGTTTTTTGACAATTTTTATGAAGTATTAGAAGATGTGGAACTTGCAAAATGTGCTGTTCAAAATAATGCTCACTGGTATTTTTATGATATTTTTTACAAATTAAAGAAAGATAAAGAGCTTGCTATTTGGGCTGCTGAGAATAATGCCCCCGAACTCTTTTATAGAAATTTTGATATGGTAAAGGAAGAAGTGGAGTTAACTAAATTGGCTGTTAAAAATTATGCTCCTTGGTATTTTTATAAACACTTTATTAAATTAAAGGATAATATAGAACTTGCTAAATGGGCAGTTCAAAATAAAGCAGACGAATTCTTTTATAGATATTTTGATAAAGTAAAAGAAAATGTGGAACTTGCCAAATGGGTAGTTCAAAATGATGCTCCTTGGTATTTTTATAAACACTTTATTAAATTAAAGGATAATATAGAACTTGCTAAATGGGCAGTTCAAAATAATACACGCGAATTCTTTTATATATTTTTTGATAGAGTAAAAGAAAATGTGGAACTTGCCAAATGGGCAGTTAAAAATGGTGCACCTAGATATTTTTATAAAAATTTTAATAAACTAAAGGAGAACACGGATCTTGCTAAATGGATCACTCAAAATGAGGCTCCATATGAAATTTATGAATATTTTGATAGATTAAAGGAGAATGTTGAACTTACAAAGCTTGCTGTTCAAAATAAGGCACCAAGTGAATTTTATCGTTATTTCAACAGATTTAAAAATCATACAACACTTGTCAAATGGGCTGTTAAAAATGATGCTCCTTGGTATTTTTATGAATATTTCAATAAATTAAAGGAAAATATTGAACTTGCTAAATGGGCAGTGCAAAATAAATTAGATGGTTGGTTTTATAATTATTTTGATGAAGTAAAGGAAAACATAGAACTTATTAAGTGGAGCTTTGAAAATAAATTACCTAAGGGGTTTTATATAAACATTTCGAGAATTCTTAAAGATCCCAAGTTTATAAAAAAAATCCGAATCTCAAAAGAAAAACAAGAAGATTTTTTAGAAAAATTTTCAAAAATGTAATAGGATTTTAGGAAATATAAAATATGATACTAGCTAAAGAATTTAATTTGGATGACCTTAGATAAAAAATCATGGAATTTATAGAATATGAAAATAATAAATTTGATAGATCAATACCATTGATGAGTAAAGATAAAAATTATGAATTAAATAATCTATTAGGAGATTTTTTTGACTCAATCTCTAGAGTTTAAGAAAGATATTAATCCTTTTTTAGAATTAGTTTACTTATGGGGATGTCTTGACTGATACCCGAAGGAAATTCACGTCTTATGGTTAATGGAAGAATTCTTGATCTGAGCTCTAATTGAGCAATTTTTATTGGATCTATCATATTTTTAGGTTTGTCTACTAAAATGGGTGCTCCAAATGATATCTGAAGAGCCCTTGCACCCACAATTCTCGCTTTTTCATATCTAGTTAAGAAAATTGGTCCAATTTTAACATATTTTCTAACTTTCTTATATTGTTTGCGTAAATCTCGAGATTCTAAAAAACTAGACATAATACAACCTAAAAAAAGAGTAATTTAAAATTATAAAATGTATGATTTCATATAACTTTTATGTTTTTTGCCTTTTAAGACAATTTTAAAGTGTCTAAAGAAATAAATTAATAAAAGATAAATAATGCGCGAGAAGGGAATTGAACCCCTGATTTACACGGTGTGAGCGTTTAACGTTTTAGCTACTATTAACATAATAAATGTCGTCATACCACTAGACCACTCGCGCTTAGCTTGATTTATGATAAATGAGTTATATGAATTAAATCTTACTCTATTCTGAAATGATATTTTATTTATTAAATTATTAGTAAATCGATTTAAGAATTTTAGTATTTTTTAAAGATCTTATAAAGTCTGATAGTTTAAATATTTCAATATAATTAATATTCAAAAACTAAAGCATTCTCATATTTACTGGTGATATTTGTAAAAGTTAACGAAGATTTTTTGTCTCACCCATTAATTAAGGAAAATGCAATATCTCGACGGGATTATCAGGAAAATATTTTCATTAATTGCTTAAATCGAAATTGCTTAGTGGTTATTCCTACAGGTTTAGGCAAAACGATTATAGCCCTCATGCTAACCGTACAAAGATTAACGGAAATCGAAAATTCAAAAGTGATACTATTGGCACCTACAAAACCTTTGGTTGATCAACACTATAAATCCTTTTTGGAATTAACTGAACTGCCTGATGAATCTCTTACTACTCTTACTGGTGCCATTGCTCCTGAAAAAAGAAAAGAAGTGTGGACAGATATAAAGATTGCTTTTATGACACCTCAAGTTCTCCAGAATGATTTAATTTCAAATTTATATTCAATTAAAGATGTATCTTTAATAATTTTTGATGAATGTCATAGAGCTGTCGGTGATTATGCATACTGCTTTATTGCTAAAAAATATCGAGAAGATGTAAGTAATATGCAAATCTTAGGGCTTACAGCTAGTCCTGGATCAACTGAGGGTAAGATAAATGAAATTAAAGATAATCTATATATTGATCACATTGAAATCAGAACAGAAAAAGATTTGGATGTGAAACCCTACATCCATCAAGTTGATAATGAATGGATAAAAATTAAGCTTCCAAGCGAATTTTTAGAAATAAAAAGAATCTTAGAGGATAAATTACGATACGGTTATAAAATCTTGAAGGAAAATGATCTGATAGACTCATACGATATCTCCAAAATCACTAGAAAGGATCTTTTAAAATTAAATAATTTAATTAACAAGCGAATTTCTACAGCTAGAGATGATGATCATAAGTTCCAATTATTCAATGCAAAAAAGATAACGGCTAATGCAATCAGATTATCTCATATGACAGAATTAATAGAAACTCAAGGGATTAGTTCTCTTAGAGATTATTTCAAAAAAAATGAAGAAAAAATAAAGCAGAACACAGCGAATAAATCATTAAGAGAATTATTTAACGACAAAAATTTTAAAAAAGTTCAAAAATTAACTTATGATCTATATTCTGAAGGTTTAATTCACCCAAAGATAGAAGAATTAAAGAAAATTTTAAT
>JBHLQA010000237.1:0-5840 GCA_048885285.1 Candidatus Odinarchaeota archaeon | reverse complement strand
GAGAAGTTCATTCTTTTTCAGATTATATCTGATAAGGAGCTAATGATTCAATCTTTTTCCAAATAAGCTCAATAGAATCAATATATTCTTCTTTATACTCGAGCTCAGTATTACAAATTCCTTTTATTTCTTCGACTATTTGTCTATCTCGATAATATTTAAGATCAATTGCTCGAGCTGGACATGATGATATACAAACTCCACACCCTTTGCATTTTAAATCATCTACTTCCGCAATATTCTTTCCATTGACTTTTATTGCCTTATAATTACATAATTTTTCACATCTACCGCATCCAACACAGAGATCCTCATTAATTTCAGCAATTATTAATTCTTGAGTTATTGCATCTTTAGAGAGTAAAGTTGATGCTTTGCTTGCAGCAGCTAAAGCAGTTGATACGGAATAAGGGATGTTTTTAGGTCCAACAGCACAACCACATATATAGATTCCTAAGTTTTTAGTTTCTTGGGGTTTTAAGCAACCATGAAATTCAGTTAAAAATCCATTTATATCTTTAGCTACATTTAAAGTTTCAATTAATTTGGCTGACGATTTAGAAGGAACCATCCCTGTAGATAATACCACTAAATCCGCTTCCATATTAATGAAAGCATTCGTTAAAGTGGAAGAAGCGGTAATTTTAATTTTCTTCGTGTTTTGATCTTCTCTAATATCTCCTACTTTTCCTCGAATCATTATTATACCCGCTTCTCTCGCTCTTCTATAATATTCTTCATTCCCTTTATCCCATGTTCGTATATCTATATAAAAAATAACTATTTCCATATCAGGATATTCACTTTTTAATAATTGAGCATTTTTAAGAGCAACATTACAACATACTCCTGAACAGTAGTTATTCCCCTTTAAGGATCTTGAACCTACACATTGAATCATAACAACAGTTTTAGGGATTTTTCCATTAGATACTCTATAAACATGACCTCCCGTTGGTCCAACAGGACTTAACATGCGTTCTAGTTCTATTTGGGTAATAACATCAGGATAAATGCCATAGTTATATTCATTAGACTCCCAAATTGGATATTCATCCCATCCCGTAGCGATAATTACAGCACCGACCTTCACATCTACATATTCTGTCTTTTGTTCTAAATCAATAGCTCCAGCAGGGCAAATTCTCTGACAGTTTTTACATTCTATGCATGTTTGTTTATCTATTAAAGCAAGTTTAGGAACAGCTTGAGGAAAAGGAATGTAAATTGCACCTCGTTCACCAATACCTCTATTAAATTCACTGGGTACTTTTATTGGGCATTTAGTTGTACATAAACCACATCCAGTACATTTACTTTCATCAACATAACGAGGATTTTTCCTTATTTTAACATTATAATCTCCAGGGATACCACTAAATTCAACAATATCACTATATGCATATAAGTTAATGTTAGGATGTTTTGATGTATTAACCATAATAGGGGCTAAAACTCATATAGCACAATCATCTGTAGGATATATTCGATCTAATTGTGCCATTTTTCCGCCAATTGTAGCTTCTTTTTCAACTAAATGTACATTAATTCTCTGATTTGCTAAATCTAACGCAGCATTCATTCCTGCTATACCCGCACCTATTACTAATACTGCCTTTTCTACTGGAATTTTTTTATAAGGTATAATCTCTAATTCTCTAGCACGATTTATCCCTGCTTGTATTAATCTAATAGCTTTTTCAGTGGTATATCGTTTATTTCCTGATTGAGTAAATGAACATTGTTCACGGAGATTAACCATTTGCAAGAAATATGGATTTAATCCTGCTTCAATTAATACCTTTCGGTATGTGGGTTCATGAATTTTTGGTGAACAAGCTGCAACAACAACACGATTCAAGTCTAAATCTAAAATGTCATTTTTAATAATATTTTGTCCTGGATCGCTACAAGTAAAATCATTTACTTTAGCAACAATTATATTTGGAATTGCTTCAACATAATCTCTAATAAGATCACAATCAATGCTATTACTTATATTAACTCCTCATCTACAAATATATACTCCGATTCTTACTATGGTCTGTATTTCAGACATATTATCAACCTTTTAAAGTGTCACCAAATTCATTTTTTTATTAAAAATTAAAATTCTTATTTATCGAGAAAATTTACTTAAAAGTAATTATAATTTTTTCAATGACAATTTTCCTATTATTTAGTCAGGGAATAGCAATTTAAGAAATTTGAAAAGAAAAATTTTAATTATTTTGATAAATTTGATTGTTATTCATCAAATAGGTTTATGGATTTGATCTCTGCTTGATCCATTTCCCAAACTATATTTATTATTTATATAATAGAATATAATGTATTGTATCATCTTATATTATCAATATTGATAATCAGATGGATCAAATAGATCATATTTAAATATCTTGACAACAATATTAATCATAGTGAATAAAAAAATTATTAAAATTATCTTTTTAAATTTTAAAAATTACAATAAAATTTGGTGATATTATAAAATGAGTATAAAGAATTTTAATGATTTAATTGAAGAAGTCCATGAACTTGGGATTTGCCAAGAATGCGGAGGATGTGTTAGTTTTTGTAATGCATTAGAATATGATGTGATTGGGTTTACTAAACCTAATTCCCCTCCAGAATATATAAACAAGGAAAAATGCCTTGGATGTGGAATTTGTTATATTATTTGTCCACAAACTCACGTTTTAGATGATGATCTTAATAAAGAATATAATTTTTCAGAATTTATTAAAATGCCATTAGGATATGTAGATTCGATTTATTCATGCCAAACTACAGATAGTGAATTTTTAAAACATGGAACAGATGGTGGAGTTGTAAATTCAATTATTAATTATTTAATTGAAAAAAAGGTAATTGATGGAGCTATTGTGGCAAAAACAAAATCGCCATTCTCAAGAGAAGCAACTATTGTTGAAAATAAAGAAGAATTAATTGAGGCTTCTGGAATAAAATTAGATATCTCTCCACAATTAGATAGTGTTCAGAAATTTCATACATATACAAATTCTTTACCTAAATTAAAGACTCAAAAAATAAAGAAACTAGCATTAGTAGGGACACCTTGTCAGATTTATACTATTAGATGTATGCAAAGTTTAGGTATAATTCCCTCTGAAAATATAGAAATTTGTTTGGGATTGTTTTGCTATGAGAATTTTTTCTTTGATAAGAAAAAAGTTGAGAAATTTGAAAATAATTTTAATATTAAATTCAAAGATATTGAAAAAATAAACATTAAAGAAGACTTAATTGTTAAGTTGAGGGATAATAAAATTATTCATATACCATTTAACAAGTTAAATGATTATATGCGTAAAGCTTGCTCTGTATGTAAAGATTTCACTAATATTTATGCCGATATTTCTTTTGGAGGATTAGGATCCCCCGAGAAATTTACAACTGTAATCACTCGTACTAAAAAGGGAGAAAATATTTTTAATAAAGTTTTGAATTCAGGGATTATCAAAAGTTTAAAATTAGATATAAATTCTAAAAATGAAATAAAGGACAAAATTACCCAATTTTCTCTCTCAAAATTAAAACGAACAGAACAAAGTTTAAATCATAAATTGTCACCGCAAGACCATAATTAAGGAATTTTAATAATAAAGAAGAAAAATTTTTTTATAATCTTAAAAGGAAAAAGAAGATGATTTTAAAAGATGGATATTTATTCGATTTTGTCTCATCCATTTAGGAGGAAAATTTTATTTCTTTTAGATAAAGAAGGATATATCCCTTATACTGAATTAATGGAAAAACTTAGTTTAGATACAACTGGACAATTAAATTTCCATCTAAAAAAGATTGGATCATTAATAGATAAAGACAATAAATCATATTTTCTTACTGAAGATGGTAAACGTGTTTTAAAAATTATAAATCTTAATAAAAGAATTTTATCGGGAGAATATATTGACGAGTATTTTGATTCAAAAGGAAGTGAAATAAGTCGGATTGGAGTAATTATTTGTAATTGTAATACAGAAATTTCAAATGTAATTGATATTAAAGCACTTGAAAATTATGTGAATAAATTAAAAAAAGTAGTCTCTGTAAAAGTATTTGAAAATCTTTGTCAGCAAAAAAATTTCGAGAAAATTCAAAATTGGGTAAAAGATAATTTTATAAATAAAATAGTAATAGCTGCTTGTTCTCCTAAAACTCACCAAAATCTTTTTGAAAGAATTTTTGAAGATAATATTGATCATACAAATATAGAAATTGCTAACATTAGAGAACAATGTTGCTGGGTACATCAACCCCAGATAGATCACAATTTCCCTTTACTTTCTTTAGAAAAAGCGAAATTATTAATTGAAGCAGCTGTTGAACGCGTAAATTTTCAAAAAAAATTAAAAGTAAAGAGAGTTGAAGTCGAAAAAAGTTGTGCTATTTTAGGTGGTGGAATTGCAGGCATTACTCTTGCTTTAAACTTAGCACGAGCTGGAATAAAGGTATATCTTATTGAAAAATCACCAACTTTAGGAGGTAAAATAGCTAGATGGCATAGAATCCATAATATGGGCGATTGTTCAATATGTTTTATTTCTGAATTAATAGCAGAATTAGTTAATGAAAAGAATATAAAAATATATACAAATACAGAAATAGAAAACGTATCGGGAGAAGTAGGGAATTTTACAATTAATATGATTAAAAAACCTCGGTATGTTGATGTAAAAAAATGTACTGGATGTAAACAATGTATTTCTGTTTGTAGTATAGAAAAACCAAATCAATATGAATTTGGGTTAAGCAATCGAAAAATAATATATATTCCATTTATACATTCTTATCCTTATGCTCCTTTAATTGATGAGGAAGATTTAAAAAACTGTCTTAATTGTAGAATTTGTGAACGTGCCTGCGTAAATAAAGCAATAGATTTAACTCAGAAAGAAGAAAAAGTTGAAATAAGAGTCGGTACTAAAGTTATCGCTATTGGATCTGATTTTTATAAAGATTTAAAAGAATATCATTATAATCCCAAAAAAAATATAATAACATCGCCTGAATTTGAGCGTATTTTAGCTTCTGATGGTCTAACTGAGGGAAAACTCATAAAATTATCGGATAAACATCCCGTAAATTCGATTTCAATAATTCAAGAAGTTGGTCCATCAAAATATCTAGCAGAGTTCTCTGAAATTTTAGCAGAAAAATATATTGAGGATGTTAAAATAAGAAATCCTCATTGTGAAGTAAATGTTTTCTATGATTTAAGTAATTTAAAAGATAAGGATGAGATTTTATTAAGATCTACAAACCCTAAATTTATTTATGCCAATAAAATAAGTATTAAATCTACAAAGGATGTGAATTATGTTATTGCCGATAATATTGAATTTCAAAGTGATTTGATAGTTCTAAATGTTAAATATATTCCCAATGAGGATTTAAAAAATCTTAGACAATATATGGATTTTACATTAAATCTCAATGGATTTATGAGTGAAGACACATTAGCATCAGGAATTTATGGTGTTGGAACTATCTTTGGTCCTTTAAATTATAAATCTACAATTTCAACAGTTAATAATGTTGCTTTAAAAGTTATTTCATTACTTTCTAAGGAATATTTAATAGCAGAGTTTACGGGAATTGAAATAAATGAAAATAGATGTGGTTTATGCGGTTTATGTTTAAAAATATGTCCTTATAACGCCATTACAATAGAGGGAGATAAAATTACCATAGATAAATTCAAATGTAAAGGTGGTGGTACTTGTGCTAGTATTTGTCCTACCAATGCTATAGATCTAAACATAGATACTTCTGAGAAAATCTTGAGAACAATCAGAATTTTCTCAAAGTTCAGA
>JBHLQA010000236.1:0-5868 GCA_048885285.1 Candidatus Odinarchaeota archaeon | reverse complement strand
CTGGAAGACTTTCACCACAATCTTTCCAAACTTTACCACCAGCTGGAGCGTTTATAAAATCAAAATCAAAATCACTATATTCAGAAATAGCTTTTAGAATCTTTATCCCTTCTTCTACTACTTCTAATCCACATCCATCACCATGAGTGACTGCAATTATTTTTTTCATAATGATCCCTCTTCTGAATTAGCAATTTGCTCTCTTGCAAAATTTATTAGGCCTTGTACTTTAATTATTTTCTGTAAAAAAGTTGGAAATTTGCTAAAAGAATATGATTTACTAGTAGTTATATTTTCAATAATTCCTTTTCCAAAATCAATATCTAGCAGATCTCCACTATTAAGAGCATCAATATCAGAAAATTGAAGAATTGGAAGCCCTATATTAATAGCATTTCTGAAAAATATACGTGCAAAACTGGGAGCGATAATTAATTCTATTCCCGAAGCTTTTAAAGCGATTGGTGCTTGTTCTCGGCTTGATCCAGAACCGAAATTTGAACCTGACACGAGAATTGTTGCCTGAAGATTATTTTTATTCTGATGAAACTTCATATCTAAATCTTCCATACAGTGCTCGGCCAAAAATTGAGGATTAATATCTACTAAGTATCGAGCAGGAATTATCAAATCAGTATTAATATTTTCTTGAGGATATTTAATCACTTTACCTTTCATTATTTTAACCTTTTAAATTATATTATTTTAAATACTTTCTGGAGTTGTAATAAACCCTTTTATGGCAGAAGATGCTGCAATTACTGGATTTGATAAATAAACTTCACTTTCCTTATGCCCCATCCTTCCCATAAAGTTTCTATTTGTTGTTGATATGGCTCTTTCACCAGGAGCAAGGATTCCCATATGACCTCCTAAACATGGACCACAAGTGGGTGGAGATACAATCGCTCCAGCTTTAAGAAAAATTTCGATTAATCCTTCTTTGAGAGCATTAAATTGAATGGTTGGTGTTCCTGGAAGGATAATGCATCTCACATTTGGGTGTATTTTGTTATTTTTCAATATTTTTGCTGCGATCCGTAGATCTTCTAATCGTCCATTGGTACAAGATCCAATTACAGCTTGATCGATTTCAATATGCATATCATTTACTTCAGATATTGGTTTTGTATTGCTTGGTAAGTGTGGAAGAGCTATTTGAGGTTCAATAGTAATACAATCAATCTCAATACTTTCATGATATTTTGTATTGTTCTCGTAGGTTTTAAATTTAGGAATTCCTACACTTTCCAGATATTGTTTAGTAATCTTATCTGGAAAAATAAACCCTGTTTTTGCACCCGCTTCTATGGCCATATTACACATAGTAAAACGGTTTGCCATAGAGAGATTGTCGATGATTTCACCTGTAAACTCCATAATCTTATACGTTGCCCCATCAACTCCAATTTTACCAATAGTGTACAAAATTAAATCTTTACCTGAAACCCATTTATTCAACTGACCAGTATATATGAATCTCAAGGTTTCAGGTACTTGAAGCCAACATTCTCCAAGAACCATAGCCACCCCTAGATCAGTCGAGCCAACACCAGTAGAAAAAGCACCTAATGCACCATATGTACAAGTATGGGAATCAGCGCCGATAATTAACTCACTCGGAGCAACTAATCCTTGTTCGGGAAGAAGACAATGTTCAATTCCTACTTTTCCTACTTCATAATAGTGTTGAATGTGGTATTTCCTTGCAAAATCTTTTAAAATTTTGCACTGTATGGCCGAAGCAATATCCTTGTTTGGTGTAAAATGATCTGGTGTAAGTATTATCTTACTTGGATCAAAAACACTTCTTTCAGTTCCCTCAACAATTTCTTCAAAAACTTCAATAGCTTTTGGTGCAGTTATATCATTACCTAAACATTTATCTATTTTTACTAAAACAAAATCTCCAGCAGAAAGATCCTTTTGCTCACAATGATCTCTTATGATTTTTTCACTAATTGTTAAATCCATAATTCTTCAAATTCTTGTTTTTTATTGAATTTAATTAATTTAATGCTAGGCTCTTTTTCTTAACAATTAGATTTAATCCTTTTATTAATGATAGAACAGAGCACATAACAATATCTTCATGAATTGCACTAGCTTTGACTACTATATTACTATCTACATCCATGATTTCAAGAGTAACATGACCTAATGCTTGAGTTCCACCAGTAATAGCATCAATTTGAAAATTTAAAAGTACAATCTTACTCATCGGTTTAAAGCATTTAACAATTGCATTACATGAGGCATCTACAGGGCCTACTCCCGTTGCTGATGCTACTTTTTGTAATGTATCTCCATTATTTTTGATGTTTAATCGAACTGTTGATGTAGGTGTAACTGATCCAGTCAAAACAGTTAACTCTTCAAGAGTAACATATTGTTCTTCTTTTGGTATTTCCCCCATGACATCTTTAACAATCGCTAAAAAATCCTCTTCAGAAACTTCATGCCCCTTATCACCAAGACTTTTTACATGTTGCCTTATTTTCGTAAATTGTTCATCAGTAGGGCTAATACCTAAGTCATTAATTTTAGCCTTAAGAGCATGACCACCTGTATGTTTTCCAAGTTTTATTGATTGCTTTATAATTGCTTCCACATCATCGGTACGGTGAATTCCTATTAATTCTGGTGTAATAGGTTCATAAGTTCGCGCATGTTGTATCATCGCGTGTGCGTGAATACCTGCTTCGTGAGCAAATGCATTCTGCCCTATAAGGGGTTGTAATCGACCAATTCTGACTTTCCCACCACAAAAACTTTCCACTAATTTAGCTGTAGGAAAAATCTTTGTTGTTTTAATATTCATTGGTATTTGATATAAAGCATAAAGAGACATACAAGTTTCTTCAAAAGATGCATTTCCTGCTCGTTCACCCAAGCCTAAAATTGTTGTTTGAGCTTCTGAAACACCATTTTCAAACCCAGCAATAGTATTTGCTACAGCAAGACCAAAATCATTATGACAATGAGCTGCAATACGAATATTTTTAGGTAAGGCATCATAATTTTTCCGTATAATATATCCAAAAGCTACTGGAGAAATAGTACCTACAGTATCAGGTATATTTATTCGTGTAGCCCCACTTTCAACAGCAGTTAAGTTAGCTTTAATTAAAAAATCTAAATCTGACCTAGTTGCATCCTCAGCTGAAAATAATACAATAGAATAATGTTCTTTAGCGTATGAGACGGTTTCTCTTATTCTTTCTATAACTTCATCTCTGGTTAATTGAAGTTTTTCTCTCATATGCAGTTCTGAAGTGGCACAAAATAGGTGTATACTATCCATATCGGCCTCTATAACTTTATCTATATCAGGCTTTGCTGTTCTAGCTAAACCCATCACTTCAGAATCTAAACCCATTTTCGCAATATCTCTACAAGCTTCAAAATCTCCCTGAGATGTAATAGGAAACCCCGCTTCTATGATATCAATTCCCAACTCATTAAGAGCTTGAGCAATAGATAGCTTTTCTTTATGAGTAAAACTTATACCTGGAGTTTGTTCCCCATCACGGAGTGTTGTATCAAAAAAATATGCTCTTTCAGGGAGGATAAGGGATCCTCTAATTTTTTCCATCATATCGGAAACCGCAATATCGTTTTTATTAACCATGTTTTTAACCTATTATAATTTTGTTTAAAAAATATAACCCTTATACTTTCAAGAAGAAAAATACGCTCTAGAAAGGAATAGGGCGCTCTATAATAATAAGAGTAATAACAAACTCAATAATTCTAAAGGAAATGAAAATCTCAAACCTATTTTATAATTCTCAACGAGTAGACTTTGAGTAACTTTCATATTTTGTAATCCTATTAGAATTTATGATTATAGAAATAAATTGATTATAACTTTATAAATTTTTCTCTGAATTAGATTACAATCCTTTTAGAAAAAGTCTGGAACTCTTTTTAATAAAATCATAATATTAGAGAATTGCCAAACCTACTGGATTTTCTCAGAAAAAAATAATCTATTATAGTTTGTTTTGAGTAATATTTATATTTTTTTTTATATTGGATGCTAATGGAGAATCAGAAAGATCTATTTCTTCTAAGAAATGGAGGGCATCATTAAATTTTGTTAAAGCATCTTGATATCTTTCTTGTTTGAAATAAATTAATCCAATCCTATTAGTATACTTGGATTTTTTAGTTTTTTGTATTTTTTCTTCTAATTCCTCAGAAATTTCTAGTGCCTTCTCATAAAATTTAATCGCCTCATCTTTTTCTCCAAGTTTATTGTTCATATTCGCTATATTGCTTAGATCAGTTGCCACTTCTGCTATATCTCCTGCATTTTTATGAGCGATCATTAATTTATCGTAATACTCTAAAGCGTTCTTAAAATCTTTTTGTTCTTCATACGTTTTTGATATACTGTTAAGGAGTATAATCTGCCATTCAAGATTTTCTAATTTTTCACTGATTGCTAATGCTTCTTCCCATCTTTCTATGGCAAGAAATGGATTTCCCAAAGCATTATTAATTAGACCAATGCTATTGAGACATAAAGCCTTATCTGGTAAATTATTATATTCGGTATAAATTTTAAGAGCTTCTTTATAAGAATTTAAAGCTTCCTCATAGTTCCCTAATTCTGTATATAATTGACCAATTGCGCTTAAAGTAGTAGCTTTTTCCAAAAAATTCTCAATTTTCTCTGTAATCTCTAAAGATTTTTTATAGTATTCTAAAGCTTTCGCATGATCTCCTTGTACTCTGTAGCTATTTCCTATATTATTAAAGATGATAGAGATTGATAATTTATTGCCCAATTGTTCAAAAATATTTATTGCCTTTTCATAATAATTTATAGCTTCGGGATAATTTTCTAGTCTTTCATTAACAGTTCCAATGTTATTTAATGATACTGCAACATCAGGTAAATTCTTAAGTTTCTTATTTAGTCCAAGTGCCTTTTTATACCATTCTAGAGCTTCTGTATATTTTTCTTGGTCAAAATAAACACCTCCGATATTGTTATAAACCCCAGCTTTATCCGCCTTAAGATTAAGTCTTTCTTTAATTTCAATAGAATGATAATATTTTTCTAAAGCTTTTTCAAATTTTTTGAGATGTTGATATATCAATGCTATATTATTCAGACTTATAGCTTTATTTGTCAAATTTCCTGTTCTTTCAGTTAATTCAAGAGCTTTTTCAAACCATTTCAAAGCTTCGAAATCGTCACCAAGGTCGTAATATATAAGGCCTATATTATTATAGGATACAGCAATTCCAGGAAAATTAGCCAATTGTTCATCAATTGCAAGAGAATCAAGATAATATTTTAAGGCACTATTGATGTCTCCTTTATCGTAATAAAGACTTCCAATATCGTTTAAACACTTAGATTTTCCAGAAATATCTCCAACTTTTTCACTTAATTTTAATGCCATTTGATATTTATTTATAGATTCATCAAATTCTCCTAAATTTTGAAGAGTATTTCCAATATTATTTAAGTATATAGCTATTCTTTTATCATCTTTCAATTCCTCAGCAATTTTTAAAGCACGGTCATAAAATTTTAATGCATCATCATATTTACCTTGATCCTCATAAGCTTTTCCTATATTTGCATAACTACTAGGTTTTTCTGAGGCTAAACCTAATTCTTCGTCAATTTTAATAGATTCCTGATAATTTTTTAAAGCTTCTTCATAACTACTTTGATTGTAATAAATGAAGCCAATATTGCTTAATGTCACTGATTTATTTTCCAAATCACCATCTTTATCTGATATCCTAAGCATTTCTTTTCCACATCTCATCGCATCATCAAACATACCTAAATCAAGATAAATCTTATGGGGTATATAATATTTCGTAAACTCACTAGGTTCA
>JBHLQA010000235.1:0-5882 GCA_048885285.1 Candidatus Odinarchaeota archaeon | reverse complement strand
AACTAATAGAGACTAAATTAAAATCAAAAAAATGAGAATTTTATGGAAAATTTAAATGCAAAATCCTTAATGGTTATTACAATCGTAATCACTTCCGTATTTACAATGCCTATAGCAGTGATGGGCCAAGAAAAGGATTATAATGACACCTTAAATTTGAATCAAGTGGATGCTGGCATTTTTGATGGTTTTCGGGGAGGTTTTGGAGCCATTTTTCGTAATGACAACTTAGGATATGCAGGACAAATACTTAGTTCTGTATTTGAAGCATTATTAATCCAAGGATTAAATCTTACAAAACATGAAGAAATGGATAGTGTCTATGTGCTAAGTGCAAATACCACAAGAACAATTTCTGGAGTTAAAAACTTTACCTCTCAGAATAATAAAGAGATTTATCTTCTTCCCAATGATTATCGTGTTCCAGATAATCAAGGTTTTGCTTACTGTGAAATTACCAAAACTGGTAGTTATTCTTTTGAATTAGAAGTCGGCGCTGCGATAACTCTTATCATTTGGGATCATGACAAATCATTTGTTGATGCTATAAATAGAGTACTCGGATTTATGAGGAAATTATTAAGACTTCAACAAGGAGGTGGTCAAATTTCTCAGGATGTTATTAAGGAGGGTATTTCTATAATTACCTGGTTTTTAATTCATATTAATGATATCTTTACTGGAGATGAATTATTCATATTAAATCCGATAACCTGGCAAAAACTAGATATAGTACCATCAGATTATAATCTTGAGAAAAATTGGAAATTAACAGGTTCAGATTATAATATATCCGACGACGATATTCTTGTAGAAAATGGATATTCTGAATATTTAACGTATTGGGAGAACAATGCCACAAATAAGAGAGATAAATATATGGAATGGTTATTTACATCATCTACAGAAGGAGATTTAGCTGAGAAAATATGGACTCAATTTTCTTTTGATCTAATTCAATTATGGATTAAAAATTTTGAAATTCATATTGATGTGAGTGAAATTATTGATGCTATTTCTGGAGGGGGTGGATCAGCAGAAGAAGCTATAGTTGGCGCTTTTAATGGATGTGATATTGAATATTACCTTTTCACTCATCATTTAGCAGGAGCTTTCTTATATGATGATATGGATTCCAATAACAAAATCTCGGCTAATTATGTAAATGTAACTGATGATAATGGCGATCTTGTCTTAGATGAGGCTGGAGATCCAATACAGATACCTGATCGTTCCGAATTAAGCCATAGAATCATCTTAGGTACTGTAGGGGAATTTGAGTTTATAAAACCAGACCCTAGTGAAGGGGAAAATAGTATTTCATGGGGTTTAAATATAACTAATGTAAATATTTCTGCGGTTCCTATGTTTGTTGACTTAGATTCATATTTAAGAACAGACCAAGAAAATCTTGAATATATTTACTTTGGATTCACGTTTATACCTACTAGAGATGAAGAAACTGGGTATGCAAGAGGAAATGTTAAATTGGACCAATTTTTTGCTCCTTGGAATGACGGTAATGGTCCTAATTCAGAGATTGCAGGATTAGATTTAGCTATTATTTATGTATCTACCGTATTACATTTTCACTTAAATGTAGATATTAATGAAGAAGCAGATCGTCCAGAGGTAATTTTAAATCCAAATGAAGATTATGTTGAAGAATCACATGAATTAAAGGTGGGTAATTACATTGGCAGAAGAGCAGAAGAAAAATTAGACTTTGTAGATATAGCAGGACCATTTTATAGACTAGGTGATGATAATGAAACAGCATCAGAATTTGATGCAAGTACAAATATATTACCACTTGTTCTGTACAAATGGGAATTGGATAGACATGATACCTTTGAATTAGCCAATGGGACTGAATCCAAAACCTATGCTTCTGATATTAGAATTAGAACTGAATTTGATGTGATGGTATATGCGGTTTGTTATCCTGAGTTTAATGGTACTGGTCAAGGAGTATGGCACGATCCAACCTTCAGTGTCTATATGGTTTTTGGAGAGGAAGGTTTCTGGGCTATAATAGTCTTGATTGCGGGAGTAAGTTTAGTAGGGGTTGCTACTATATTGATAAAGAGAAGAAAGGATAGAAGATACTAATTTTTATTTTTTTGCTTTATTTTTTTTAACTCAAAATTATTGATTTTCGTTATTAAATTTGATAATTTTAAATTAAGGCTAAGATTTTTCAAGTACTAATTCTTACAAAGCTTTAGTTTTAGATAATCAAAGTAATATAATTAAACAAGAATAAAATTAAAAATTGTGTAGAATTTATGAGCTTAAAAATGCACAAATCCTTTTATGTTGACGAAAATAAACGTTGGTTTAAAAAGTGGTGGCCAGAAAATGTTCCGTATAATACTAAATTTGAAGAAAAATCATTAAATGAATTTCTAGATGAACAAATTGAAAAATATACGAAAGATAATTTTATTTGGTTTTTAGACAGTTGGATTACCTATAAACAGTTTCAAGATTATGTAAAATCTTTTGCTACAGCCTTAGTAAATCAAGGAATTAAAAAAGGTGATGTAGTTGCTTTATACCTTCCTAATTGTCCTCAATATATTGTTGCCTATTATGCTATTACTAGGATTGGAGCTATTACTAGTGGAATTAATCCTACTTTTCAACCAATGGAAGTTCTTCACCAACTTGAGATAACAAAACCAAAAATGCTCATTGTTTTAGATGCATTATATGAATCATCAATTAAGCCAATCATTCAAGAATCAACGATAGAGCTAGTTGTTTCTAGTAATTTAGCCGATTTATCTGAAATTAAAGGAGTAAAAAGAGCTATTGGTAAATTTATAAAAAAAATACCAACAGGAAAAGTTGATTTTCAAGGTGCACTTAAATTTCAAGAACTCCTAAAAACGGAGAAAAATGTTCCAAATGTAATTATCAATGCAAAAAAACATCCTGCTACATATATTATGACGGGTGGAACAACAGGATTACCTAAAGCTGCTGTTTTAACACATTTTAATGTTGTTTCTAATGCTATACAATGTAGACTTTGGTTAGGTGGTGAGAGACCAGGAATAGGAAATATTGGTATTCTACCATTATTTCATAGTTTTGCTCATACTGTTGTAATGAATACTTCTGTAGCTGTTGGTGGTTGGATAATGCTTTTCCCAACTCCTCCAACTCAAGCGGAATTATGTGAGCAAATTGGGAAATTACCTTGTAAAGAAGGATTAATATACGCTGGTACAGAAATTTTATTTAAAAGATTAGCAGAACTGAAAAATATAAAAATAAGATTTCCAGGAGTTATAGGCAAATTAAGTTTATGTATATCAGGTGCTGGACCTTTACATGAACCTGTTCGAGATATCTTCATTAAAAATACAGGTGGTCGAATTGTTGAAGGATATGGTTTATCAGAAGCTAGTCCAGCCGTAAGTGCAGGTAATTTATTTGGGGAGAGTCCTATTGGGAGTATTGGAATGCCCTTCACAGGCACAGAATGGGGTATTTGGCCTATTGACGATTCTAATAAAGGTCCAATATGTATGGGAAATCCTGATGATACTAATTTTGGAATTGATTACACGGGTGAAATTTATATAAGTGGCCCTCAAATAATGTTGGAGTACCTTAATGAACCAGAAGAAACAAAACAAACAATTATAGAATATGATGATAAATTATGGCTTCTAACTGGAGATATTGGATTTATGAATGAAGATGGAACAATAGAAATAAGAGATAGGAAAAAACAACTTATAAAGTGTAAGGGTTACTCAGTATTTCCTAAAGAGGTTGAAGAATTATTAATGAAACATCCCGATATTGTAGAAGTAGCTGTTGCTGGGCTTCCTGATGAAGAATATGGAGAGATAATTAAGGCTTGGGTTTCAATTAAGGAGGATTGTGACTGTTCACCTCAAAAGATAAAAGAATGGGCAAGGAATAACATAACAGGTTATAAAATACCCCACAGTGTTGCTGTTATTGGTGAAATTCCTAAGAATCTAATAGGAAAGGTCCAACGGAGAGTACTGCAAGAAGCAGATCCCGTTTGGAAAAAAAAATATAGAGAAAATAAATAACTATATTATAACTTTTAAATAAAAATTTTATTAAAATATTAATGATATTTTAATAATGAAAAATTTATGAAAAAATAATTTTAATTAAGGGAGCTACTTAGTATTGTCTGAAAGAATAGATTTGGATGAATTTCTAATTGAAGGAGCTAAATTAGAAGGATCAGAAATTAAAGATACTGCACTTAAATTAATAGATAAAGTTGTTCAAGAGGTTGCCCCAGAAATTGCATATTTATACTATATTAGAGAAGATGAATCAGAAGAGCAACAAATAAAAACAGGTCGCCTTCACGAGAATCGTATCTTAGGGATTCTTTTAAAATTTTATTTAGAAGGAAAAAAAAAAATAACAACAGGGGAAGTAGAAGATGAATATAAACGATATTTTAAAGAAATTGCTCGTACAACAATTTCAACGTATTTAAATATGCTAAAAAATGAATCTACGTTATATAAAGAACGAGATGGGAGGGTGGTTTATTATATATTTTATGAAGATCCCCCATTGGGTATAAATCCTTTTTGGTTTACTCGTATCTTCTGTATAGTTCCCGCCTATTTCGATAGAGCAATGAGATTTTCCAAGTTATATATAAACTCTAAGAAATATGTCAAACAATATAATCATGAGCAGAGTCGCGAGGATGAAGATCTCTTGATTCGAAATTTTAAATTTATTACAGGATTAATTATTCTGAATATTTTTAAAAATCGAAGTTTAAAGTGTATATTTTGTCAGTTTAGTAAAAAAGAAATCTATAAAAAATTAGCAGAACTAATTTCGGCAGCTGTTAAAGATAGATCAGATGTATTATCAGAAAATTTATTAGAAAATATAATTGAAAAGTTCTCAGAAATACCGATCTTTGGAGGAAATAAGATTACAAATGAAATTATTGAAAATGAGGTTTCCAAAGAAATTCTACAATATGCTGATACTTTTAAAAAAGATTTAGATTTTCAAATTATGGTTTCACATAGAAGACAAGATATAAGACTCAAGCAAAGATTAGCAATGGAAAAAGAAGAGAATAATTCATAATTTAATGTTTTATAAAAGTCGTGCTTATTTCTTTTAATGGTTTTTAATATAGAAAAATACACTTTTATTAAAGCAAATTAGACTTTTGCATCATTAAGCGAGAAAGAGCTTCGAATGTTTCCTCAACATTCTCACCCGTTTTTGAGCTACATTCAATAAAACCATCTACAACTCTAGATTTAGCTATATTTATACCTTCTTCTCCTGTTACTTCACGTTCATCTACAAGATCTGCTTTTCCACCGACTACAATTATTGGGAATTGGTCTTCTGCTCTAAGCTCCCTTCTAATCACCATGAGCCAATCATCAATATGAGCTAGTGAACTATAATTGGTAACATCATACATGAATAAAGCTCCATTAGCTCCCCGAACATAAGTTGGTAATAAAAATCGAAACCGTTCTTCTCCACCAAAATCCCAAATTTGGAGTTTTATTTTTTTTCCATCAATTTCAAGACTTTTAACTTCGAAATCAACACCTATAGTCATTTTAGAATCTGACTTAAATAAATTAGTTAAAAATCTTTGTGTTAATGTAGTTTTTCCGCAACCTGCATCTCCGAAGATCACAATTTTAAATGTTGCATCATACAATTTAAGTAGTTACCTCCCACAGTTGATAGGTTTTATGATTTGAAAGGATTTTTTTGTATTTTTGCTTCTTATAGTGAGAATTCTAGTTTATTTGAGTTAATCACTATTACGATTTCTATAATTTATAATTTTTCAATTTATATATAATATTTTAAGGTGTTAT
>JBHLQA010000234.1:0-5917 GCA_048885285.1 Candidatus Odinarchaeota archaeon | reverse complement strand
TTATCTTGCTACTTTTGATAGCAATTCAGATTTATTATACGTCCAACAATTTTTAAGAAAAATTTCTAATATGTTTCTAAAAGAATTTAATATTGAACAAATTTTAAACTGGAATGGTAAATTAGATTATTTTAATCGTTTTCAAGAAGTTTTGGAAAGAATATTTCAAGAAGAAGAAAAAAGAATTCAAGATGAAAAGAATGATAAAATATTCGAATTTTTCAACAGTTTTATAGAAGAAGATATCAAACCTTTAGAGCCGAAAAAAGAAATAAAAAATGAGGAAGAAAGTCCAGAATACTATAAATATATTCCAACCTTCACAACTTCAAAAAAAATTAATCCAAAATATTATTTAACAGGAGATTGCTCTTGTAAAGTTTATGATCAAATAAATGGAGAAAAATCTATTGATCAAATTGCGAATAATTTAAATATAAATCAAAATCAAGTTTATAATGTATGTAAAAATCTTATTAAAATGGGCTTTATTAAATTGAACTAATTCAACGGAATTGACTCATTCATGATTTTTTTACGACAAAATATTTGTCCCATTATCAATCACAACCTTATCATGCATAGTATATTAATAGTAATATTATTATATTCTTAATTATAGGTTAGGAATAATTTATAAATTAGGAATTTTGGTGGATAAGATTTCTTCAACAATAGAAGCATTAATAGAAGAGTTAAAGAATGCTACTGGAATGAAATTTGATCATTATCAACGAAAGTTCCTAGAGAAACGAATTAATTTTAGAATGAAAAATTTAAATCTTGATTATTATCAAGATTACATTAATTATATTAGAAGATATCCCGTTGAAATTGACTTATTTTTAGATAAATTCACTATAAATTATACTTATTTTTTTAGAAATAATAAGGTTTATGAGAATTTTGAGAAATTTATTAAAATCTATGCTAATCATAATAAGAAAACACTTCGTATTTGGTCAGCTCCTTGTGCAACTGGAGATGAGCCATATTCAATTGCTATGATCTTAGATCAATTAAAAAAAAAAGATAATAACTTTCCTGATTTTGAGATTGTGGCTTCAGATATCGATCCCGCCGCTCTCAGAATGGCAAAAAAAGGGATTTATGGAGAATATCCCGTCCATGAAATGACTCAAGTGTATTTGAATAATTATTTTACAAAAAAAGATACTGAAATTGGTCCTAAATATATTTTAAGCAATGAAATTAAAGAAAAAATTGAGTTTATCCAAGAAGACATAATCAAGGGTCATATTAAGAAGAATAAATATGACGTTATATTCTGTCGAAATTTCTTCATCTACATTAATCAATTCGCAAGAGAAAAATTATTAAGTACTTTAGAATCACGTCTTTTTGATGGAGGTTTATTAATTTTAGGAGGATCTGAAACATTACCTTATAAAGGAACTGTTTTTAAAGCAATCAATATGAGAGAGCGTTTTTATATAAAAAATATAGCTTCAATAAGTGGTACTTATGGGGATAAGATCTATGCTTCAATTAGAACTCCTAAAAACGCAGAAATTAAGAGGTTAAGGCGGCCAAGTAAGAATTTACATAAATCTGTTAAAACTGAAGTAAAAAAAATACAAGAAAAAACAAAAATAAAAGAAGAACCAACAAAAATTCCTATGGAAAAAGGATATTTAGAACAAGATTTAGAAAAGGCGGCATCTATACCAGATAAAATGGATCAAGAATTAAAAGAAGTTAAAAAAGTTGAAACTGAAGTAAAAATAACTGGAATCGAAGTTTATAACGGTTCTAAAGAAAAATTAGCTAAAAACATAAGTACCTTACCAAAAGCACCAATAAAAAGACCTGTATTTAATAGGCGAGAAGAAGAATTGACAAAACGAGAAGCATTCTTAGAGCAACAAGAGAAAATAATAGAGGATAGGATTGCATTTTTGGATGAAAAATATAATAGTATTATAAAAGAAAGAAAAGAAGTAAATAAGTTAGCAGAAAGGGTTAAAAGGAAAGAATTAGAAATCAAAAATCGTATAGAAATTCTGGAACGCCTTACAAAACAGGTAAAACAAAGAGAAAAATTAGTGGACGAAAAAGAAAAGCAATTAAATCGTCGTATTAAGCAAGTAGGAGAATATTCAATACAAATTGCTCAGAAAGAAGTCCAAGAAAGTGGGATTTTAAACAATATTGAGAATAATAAGAATGATATAGAAAAATATGGAAAGGAGCGTTTAGATCGTATATATAATTCAAATAAAAGTAAAGAATTAATTATTCCTATGGGATATTATGGTTTGATAAATTCTTTCGATAAAAATGAAACAGCAACTAAATTCATTATACAGGGATTAGGATCTGGTATTGCTCTAATTCTTAAAGATCCTGTTAATAATATATTTGCAATGTCATATATATCATTACCCTCTTCATCTGCTTCAAAACAAGGGTATCATTTACTTTTCCCTCATACCTTTGTAGATACATCAGTTAAAGATTTATATAATAATTTAATTTATAATGGTGCTAATAACTCAAATATTACTGCTCTCATAGTAGGAGGCGCAAAACTATTTTTGGATTATGATATGACATATAAAGAGAATATAGATGCTATAAAAAGAGAGTTAGAAGCTTGGCAAATAGAAATTGTTGCCGAAGATTTAGGAGGATTAAGTGAAAGAACGATAATTTATGATAGTATAAATGATATGCTTCAGGTAAAAAAGACCTGGGAATTTGAATATAGAACTATTCCTTAAAAAAGATTAGTGTTAATGTTGTTTTCTTTTTTGTTGAAGTTTCTTTTTTTTTCTATCTTCATTCTTAATTTGTTCTTCTAATTCATATAGTTTCGAATCAACTTTACCTTGAAATTTAAATTGCCCAACTATTTTACTTTCTTCTTTTTCACCAGTCTTTGAAACCTTCTCGAAAGATAATTCTATAGGTAGCTCTTGATTTAAGGTTAAATTTATGAAATTTATAAAACCAATATGTTTACTTGGAGCAATATTGAATTTAAGCTTTATTTCTTTATTTTTTTTAGTAATTGTTTTTAAAATCAAACGTAATTTCAAGAGTTATCAATCTCTATTTTGTCTACATGAGTTAATTATATATGTAAAATAATATTCATTATTAAACTTATAAAATTATTAATTTATATATTTTTTATGCCCTCTAAATACCGGTTAAGAAAAATATTTAAACCTCTAATCAAATTATTGGCCAAAGGATTAATCAAGATTAGAGTGACTCCAAACATCGCAACAATATCAATGTTTTGCTTTTCATTTTTAAGCTTTATTTGGATATCATTTTTTCGAAATCTTTTGATATTTTCTATTTTAATTTTTATCACAGGGATAATGGATGGTTGTGATGGTGCTATCGCTCGATTGACCCAAACATCAACTAAATTTGGAGCTTTTTTTGATTCTATGATGGATAGAATATCAGAATTTTTTATCTTCTTTGGACTCATAATATATAATTGGAAAGTATATTTATGGAATGTGGTTGACATGAGATTAATTTTATTCGTATCGTATCTAATCTCTTTTATGATAAGTTATTGTAGAACAAGAGCAGAAGTTTTTTTCAAAGGAGACTTTGATACTGGATTAATGGCTAGATCTGAAAGATTATTTTACCTTTTTATAGCAACTTTAATTGGATATTTTTATGGTTTTACTGCTGTGCTGTTATTTATTTTTATGTGGTTAGTTATTGCTACTTATATTTTTAGATGTTTTAAGATTTCCACTCAATTTAAAAATAGAGAGAATTAAATGAAATAAATTATTCAACTCTCTTAATGAATTCTATTCTAACCCTATCTCCATCTTTCAATTTGAGGGTGTCTCTCAAGTATGGTTCTGCTAGTATTTCTACAATATTTTTTTTATGATGAGTTCTTTTTATCTTCAAAATTGCGGCATTTAATTTCTTACTTTGATTATCTAAACGAGATATTAAGCAATTATAACATTCAACGGAACCATACGTACGCCCTTCTTTTTTAAATCCATCGATTTTAACAGGGATTCTACTCTTCTGATTTTCTTTTAATAAATCATGGTTTAGATCACTCAATTGGAGATTTAAGGTACCAAAATAAGGTTTATAACCTAGTTTTTCTGTAAATTGAGCTAGATACTCTGGAGTTCTGACATAGTATCCTCCTTCTCCAATACCTTCAGTTACTTCACCTACTATTAGGATGTCTTGAAGTATTTGTCTTAGTTTTTTATACATTGAAAGCATCACCTCTCCACCTTTTTTGGATATTCGAATAATTTGTTCTTTACCTTTAATTTTTCTTTCGATCCAACCCAGATCCTCTAAGTCATTAATTCTTCTTGATGCTGTCTGTTGCGATAAATGTAGTATCTTACTGAATTCAACACTACTTATATGGATAGCTTTTTGGCTACCAATATTTTGACAAAGGTGATAAAGAGCAAACCAATTTGAATAATTTTCCGATGAAATTTCTTTATTATTTTCCATTTTTAGGATTTTTTAAATTGTTATTCTTAAATCTTTCAATAATTTTTTGTTTAATTAATCTTGAACTGTGTAATTCATATTTATCATAGTATGTTTCTAATCTTCTTACCTCTATATGATTTAAACCTTTTTTTTTAAGCTCATTTTTTAAAACATCAATACTGTATTTCTGATCTGGACCCAAGAGGATAATATCAGGATTGATTTCTTCAACAGTTTTTAAAGTATCGTTATCACTCCTTCCTAATCTTGCATCTTTTACGTTTTTTAAGTTTTTTATTACTTCTAATCTTTGTTCCTGGGGTATAATTGGAAATTCACCTGAAAAAAGTTTACGATTTTCATCAGTAGCAACAACTACATACACATCTCCCAATTTTGATGCTTCATTGATTAAAAAAGTATGACCCGCATGAATTAAATCAAAGGTTCCAGCAACCATTACCCTTTTCTTTACTTTATTCATATAATATCCACTTTCATATATAGCAATTTTTTGAATTGATTTTACATATTATTTTCAAAACAACTTTTTAAATCATCCATTTGTATCGCTAGAGAGATATCTCCTCTTGTTTTTTCAATTATATTTCGTGCAATATCTACTTTATGCCGTAAATCTTTAGTTAATGCGGAGGGGTAATCGATAGTAAATAAATAAGTATAAATTTCGTCCATCTTTTCCAGGATTTCGTTTAAATCTTTAACATGGGAATTTCTTATGTTGTCCAATGCAAATCTTCGCAATTCACCGATTACATCTGCTAAACCTAATATATAATTTAAAGGATGAATTTTTAAATCAAAAGGGGTTGGAATATTAGTTTTTGAGATAATTGAATAAAATATTATTGCTTCAACGTATTCTTGCTCAGGGGTTTGCAGGTATTTAAAAAAAACACCAGGATTTTTATTAACTATTTTTACCAAACTCAAATGCTTATTTTTAATAAGACTAATCTTTTCTTGAAACTTATCAAATTCTTTTCTATGAGTATTTTTTATAGCAATACTGCAATCTCTGATTATTTCACGAGATAATTTCAATATTTCTTCTCTATCTTGATATAATAACTCAAGTTTCTCTGATATTTCTAAGATAGCTTTTTTAAGATTCATCATATCAGAATTTAATTTTAGTAATAATTAATTTGAATTTTGAATATAATAATATATCAGAGTTTTGTAAAATATTTAGAATTTATTATAAAGTATAATTTAACAAATTATTAAAGAGACTTACATGAAAATTTATAAAAATTATACTTTCCTCAATATACGTTAAAAAATTTAAATTTATTAAATCTCTAATTCAATTCTTATATGTATTTTAAATTTCATTTTCTAAATTATTCATAATCTTTTCTCCAATAATTCGTAATTCTTTGTATGAGACATATTTAGCGGTACACCGTGATAT
>JBHLQA010000233.1:0-5925 GCA_048885285.1 Candidatus Odinarchaeota archaeon | reverse complement strand
AATTTGAAATCACTTATTATAATGATACTCACTCCAATAATTGGTGTATCTATAATAATACTTACTATTCGGGGAAAAAAAATACTTAAAGAAATTTCTAGAAAAAAAATTTTTGGAGATAAATATCATGGTCAAAAATTAGGAAAAAGAATTTTAAACAATCCACTATTTCTATGCTGTTCAATTACTGGATTATTCATAATTGTTGGTGGATTTATTGCTTCTATTGAAAATGCAAACAGTTTTAATTTAGAAATATTCTCACTATGGCTTATAGTAGGTATAGTAGTAATAAGTTTATCGTTTATTTTAGCTGCAATTTATGCTTTTCATTCGATAAATGTAGGAATAAAAACAGTACTTAAAGTAAAAGCAACAAGCACAGAGTTTGAGACGATGTTTCTTCAAACCATAAAGACAGAGATTAAAAATGGAAAAGTAAATTTAAAAAAATTAAGTAAAGAATGGGGAATGACACTAAATGCCCTTAATTTAAAAATCTTTGAACTTCTCGGTCAAGGAACCATTGAAGGTACAATTGAGGATGATTATTTTATACCAAATATCAAAATTGAGGAAATCAATAAAATAGAAACTCAAAAATCATATATGAATATAAAAGTGCCTTTTAAAACTTGGAAAGAAAGGGATAAAAGAGATAACAAAGAAAGAAGAGCTAAATTGAAGAGAATGGGATTTGCACGTATATTTTTCACAATAATATTTTTTACACCTTTCATGGTAATGGCATTTTCTTTTTATGTTGTGTTTGGGGAAATTTTATCTTTAATTGGGGGAATTTTTCTTCTAATTCTTCTTTTGGTTATTATTTTTGTTCCTTCAATGGTTTCAAAACATAAAAGAAAAAAAACTGAAATGAAATCATTAATGATGAGTAAAGTTGATTTCAGAAATACGATGGTTGGGATGATAAAGAATGAGGGTAAACTAGATATGAAAGAATTAAGCAAGAATTTTGGAATGCATCTTGATGCTCTCAAGTTAAAAATGTATAACCTTATAGGTTCAGGAAAAATTCATGGAAATTTTGAAAATCATTATTTTATACCCACAGATGATCCAGGAGAATTGATTGATGTTCTCTTAGACACATTTGCTAAATGGGAAGGAGAAAAAGTTGGAAAAATTGATTATAATCAGAATAATTTTATAGATTATTTAAAAAAGAAATAGACCGAGTAAAAATATAATGAAAGACTTAAAAAGTATTAATATTCTTTTCCATATAATTGGCCTAATTTTCTTTGTTCCATCTATTTGGATTATTTTTATTGTAATAATGTATTATCATCCAAACATTGATCTTTCACAAATAAATCCTTCCACCACTCAAGAAAATATAGATCTTTATGAAGCTTTTAGAAGGATATTTAATGATATAATGCCTTTTGCTATTATTGGACTAATTATAGGTACAATTATAATGCTTACACCAACTATTCTTATTAAATTAAGTAATAGAAATTTAGAAGAAAAATTAATTTGGAAAGATCTAAATTTTAAGGATGTTTTAGTAGGAATGTCTCGAGTTGAGAATAAGATTAATTTATTAGAAATATGTTCTAATATGAATATTAAAGCTAAAAATCTTAAAAACAAAATCTTAGTGTTAATAGAAACAGGTAAAATCAACGCAACAATTGATAATTATTTTCTTATTCCTATAGGAGATGAAGTAGAAATAGTTGAAAAGTTGTTATATGAATTAAGATAAATGAAATAATTTGATGATAAGCTTCGGATAACATTAATGTTCTTCAATTTGATAATAGAAATTCTACTTCTTTGGATCTTTATCAGATTTATCTATAAATTTACTATAATAATCCTCAGCTTCTTCAAAATCTTTTAAGATTCTAAAAGAAGCTGATTCTTTTTGCTGTTTTAAGAATTCTTCATAATTTTCAGGTAAAAATCTTAGTGCTCCTTCTTCTAATACTTGGATCACAGCATTTTCAATCGTATTCTTATCTAATTTCTCTGGATCTTCTTTCTTCATCATCCTTGATTTAGTATAATACCTCAAAATATTAATACCATCTCTTACAGTATAGGGTTCATCATGAATATGGGCATTCTGCAGAAAATTCACGCAATATTCTAACATTTCCTCTGAAACAAATGGTAAATTATATTTTAGAATTTTCAACTCATCAATTTTATTTGGAAAATCTATATAAATTTTAGGCTGCAAGCGAGATTGGATATATTCTGGGATTTCATAAGTGCTTGAATCTGCGTTCATGGTAACACATAACCGAAACTCTGGATGAGCATAAATTCTAATACCTGCAATTATACTCTCAACATAACGCCTTTTATCCATTAATGGTGCTAAAGAAGCCCAGCTTTTCTCACTCATCCTATTTCCCTCATCTAACAAACACACCCCTCCCTTTAACATAGCAGATACTAAAGAACTCGCAACATAGGCTATTTTATTATCCGAAGCAATAACAGGGCTAATTAACAAATCTTCAGGTCGAGTATCCATTGTACATTGAAATATATAGACGTCTTTTTGTAATCTTTTCCCTGCTGCATAGGCTAATGTTGTTTTTCCAACTCCAGGCTTTCCTAATATTCGAGGGTTGAGTGGTAAATCTTCCTTATCAACAATCATCCATGCTGCTTTCAATTGATTTATCAAATCATCATTACCAACCCAATCCATCTGAACATTTGCTGGTTCAGATAAAATTAATTCAACTCCAGACACTTCTACTTTTTCAGGCATAATATCTCTTTTATTAATCTACAAATAATAGGTATAAATAATCATCATAAATAATTTATTGAAATTTAAATAAAATCATAACTCGTAGCAAACTCATAAAAATCTCTTTTATACCTCAAGTATAAAAAATATGAATTCATTTAATCTTTATATAACTATAAAGGAAAATTAATAAACTAATGTCGGGAGAACAAGAAAAATATATCGTTCTCAAATTTGTATTATTAGGGGATGCAGCTGTCGGAAAAACATCCTTGGTCGATAGGTATGCTCATCATAAATTTAAGGAAAACTATATTCCAACTTTAGGAGTTAACATTGTTGTTAAAGAATTAAATATTGAAGAAATAAATGCTCAAATTCGTTTGGTGCTTTGGGATATAGCTGGTCAAGAAAAATATGATATATCCAGGAAGATGTTCTTTCAAGGTGTTGTTGGGGCACTTCTAGTATATGATACAACTAGAGAAGATACTTTTGCCAATATAGAATCTAAATGGCTTAAAGATTTAGAAGAATATTCAGAAAACGATCTTTCCTGTATTCTTATAGGAAATAAAACTGATTTAAATGATTCGAGATTAGTATCAACTGAGGATGGAAAAAAACTCGCTGAAAAAATTAATGCGGCAGATTTTGTTGAAACCAGTGCAAAATATGGAGAAAATGTTGAAGAGGCATTTAAAAAATTAGTTATTAAAGTATTAATGAAATCAGGAGTTATATCTTAAAAACCTTAAATCAATTATATTAACTTTGGTGCTTAATTGAAAACTATTGAAACTAAAATTAAGAGAGTAGTTATAGGAAAAATTGAACCCGATGAGGATTTAGTTGATTCCATTATCAGTATTGTGAAAAAACATGATATTCAATCTGGATTCATCAAATGTATAGGGGCCTTAAAAACATTTACAATTGGTTTTTATATGATTGATTCAAGAGAATATAGAATGAAGACTTATAATGAAAACGTAGAACTCATTTCATGTATTGGAAATATTACTTATAAAGATGGAGAACCAATAATTCACCTTCATGTTTCATTAGGAAGAAATGATTATAGTGTAATTGGAGGGCATTTAAATAAACCAAGTATAGTCTCTATTACTGGAGAAATAATATTATTTGAGTTTGATACTAAAATTAACAGAGTTAATGATCCACAATTTGAATTATCCTTATTGAAATTGTAATAAAAGGGTATTAAAAAATGGTTGAAAAAGATAAGAGAAAATGGGCAATTAAATTAACAGTATTAGGAGATCCAGCAGTAGGGAAAACCTCCTTAATTGATAAATATATTACAGATTCCTTTAAGGAAAATTATCAACCAACATTAGGAGTCAATATTGTAACCAAAGATATAAGAATTAAAGAAGATAATTCCGAAATCCGGCTACTTCTCTGGGATATTGCTGGACAGGATAAATATGAATTAACACGTCAGATGTTTTTTCAAGGATGTTCAGGAACTCTCCTCGTTTATGATATGACAAGATATTCAACTTTTGAACGCGTGAAGACTAAATGGCTTGAGGATTTTAAAAATTATGGCAGACCAGATGGAATTTATCTGTTGATTGGAAACAAATCTGATTTAAAAAAATCTATTAAAGTATCATCAGAAGAAGGTAAATCCTTATCTGAAGAGATTAATGCAGTAGAATTCATTGAAACTTCAGCAAAATATGGTGAAAATGTTGAGAAAGCTTTTAGAACTTTAGTATCTCAAGTATTGGGAAAGCTTGGTGTTAATATAGATTTTGAATTGCAATAAGACTATATGAAAAAAATTAATAAACAAAAACATGCCAAAATGATAGGAGATTATAAAGGAGTGGTAAAAAACAAGGTAATTGTAGCACTTCTCCAGGCATACCATGATATACTTGATTATGATGGAATGAAATCTATTTTACGAGAAGCAGAAATGATGCATTTAAAGGATATAGGGAATAAAAATCCAAATGACTCAGTAGATTTTTTCTCCTTCAAGAAAATCATTTCTGCTCAAAATTGTTTATTATATGATTCATCTATACTTCTTTTTGAGATTGGAAAGAAATTCTCCTTCTACTTATTTCCTTTTGGAATTAATTTTGAGGAAATAATTGAAAATATTAATTCTTTAATTATTACTGATTGGAAAGTAGAAATTATTGAAAATAATTTGGATGAAATAACAGTTCGAGTTGATAAATGCATATTTTGTTCAGAAATTGGTGTTTCATGCGCTTTATTTGCTGGATTCTTAGTCTATTCTTTACAAAAATCATTACCCTCAGATTTTTTTGTTAATTATGAAATGGATAAACAAGATATTAATAATCAAAATCACAATAACTTTGTTATTAAATTAAAAATTAACAGAAATTTTAAATAGATTAATAGCAAAAATAATAATTGAAATCCTTTTCCAGCAATAAAAAAATTTCTTTGGAAAATTAGAAATAAAGTATTAAATAGACTTACAACAAAGTTATTAATTGCATAATGATTAAAGAAGAAGAATCTAAAAATCTACGAGAATTTGTGTTTAAAATAGTAATTATTGGAGATGCCGCAGTAGGTAAAACTTCTTTAATAAATCATTTTGTAGAAAGTTCCTTTAGTGAAGATTATAAACCTACACTCGGAGCTAATATAGTCAGAAAGGATGTAAATTTGGATAATACAAAAGTAAGACTGATAATGTGGGATCTCGCAGGACAAGAAAAGTATCGTGTAGTTCGGAGTATGTACTTTCAGGGATGTGAAGGAGCACTTCTCGTTTATGATGTGACACGTTACCATACCTTGGAAAATATAAATAATAAATGGTTACGAGATTATAAAAAACATGTAAAAAAAAAGGGAGCGTTTATATTAATTGGAAACAAAACCGATTTAAAAGATCAGGTAACTATCCCAACAGAAAAAGGAAAGGAATTAGCAAATAAAATAAAAGCTAGTCATTTTATAGAAACATCAGCAAAACTAGGTGAAAACATTGAAAAAGCATTTTCCCTTTTAGTGAATCAAATATTAACCAACCATGGCGTAATTATTTAAAAGATTTTAATGGTTCAAAAAAAATCTTTTTTAAGTTAGCATATTAACAATATAAATATTAAATATATTAAAGCTAAGATGATTATAAATGAAGGAAAAATCTCAGATAGTAT
>JBHLQA010000232.1:0-5941 GCA_048885285.1 Candidatus Odinarchaeota archaeon | reverse complement strand
ATCTGATTTTTAAAATTATGTAAAATATAATAACAAAAATTAAATGATAAAAATAATTCGAAATACTTAGAATTTGAAAAAATCAAAAGAATGGGAAAAATGACGTGTATTCACGGTTTAGATGAAATTAATTGTCCTACTTGTCGAATTTTGATATCTACAACACCACTAAAAGAAATAAATCCAAGAAGTAAAAATTTTCTGAAAATTAAGCATCCTCTCTTTAAAAATAATAGAAATCTTGGGGATAAGCTTATTAATGAAATAACACCAAAAAAAACTGGTCAGCATTTTCCCATTTTTATATCAAAACCTCATTTTATTAATGAAAGCCCGGACTTTAAAAATAAGTTATTCTATGAAAGGGTTAAAGAACTTGATTTAATCAAGGAAGATAATTATAAGATCCTAAAAAAAGTCTCTCTCGAAAATCCTGAGTGGAAGTTTGAAGAAGAAATTTAATAGCTAAAATAATATATTGTAGCTTCTTTTCATTTTTAACCTTAATTTATTAATTTTGAGATATAAATATAAGATATCTGAGGATAATAATATAATATAAATCATTTTTTGAAATATCTTAATATGGTGAACTAAAAATGACAATGGATATTTATTGGCTTGGTCATGCTGCCTTTAAAATAAAATCACCAAGCGGAAGAATTATATATCTGGATCCATACCAGCTCAAAGAAGGAGAAGAAAAAGCAGATATAATTGTCTCAACACATACCCATGGGGATCATTTTGATTCAAGTAGTATACAGAAGATTATGAAAGATGATACAGTTGTTATCGGTCCTGAAAGTATCAAAAGTAGTTTGCAAGACTTTAATGGTACACCTTTAAAGTTTAAAGATTCTTTTGATTACAAAGATCTTTCTATTGAATTAGTTCCAGCATATACGATTAAAAAACCAACTCATCCAAAGAATAATAATTGGGCAGGGATAATAGTAAGTGCTGAAGATAAAAATGTATACCATGCGGGAGATACTGAGAGAATTCCTGAAATGAAAGAACTTGCAAGTCGTAATATAACAGTGGCATTGATGCCATGTGGCGGAACATATACTATGGATTTTGATGAATCTACAGATGCAACTGTTGATGTGAAACCAAAGATCGCTGTCCCAATGCATAATTTATGCATAAATAATGCATAAAGGCAAAATTGGGGCAAAGATTTAACTGAATTCAAGAAATTGCTTGAGAAAAAGGATCCTAATATTCAAGTAGAAATCTTAGAAAAAGGTGGCAAACCGCTACAAATCTAATATTAAACTCTTTTAATATTCTCTTTTTTTATTTTATTAATATTTTCAAATTCAAGCGAAGTGTATTGAAAATCTAAAAAATATTATAATTTTTAATGAATTTTATAATAGTTATACAGGTACTAATCCCATCTAGGTGGAGATATAAATAATAATGAAGAAAAATATAAATAAAAAATTCTAAATATTAATTTATTTTTTAATAATCAAAAGAATGGATGAAATAGAGTCCTGTTGGTAATGGAAAATGCATAATTTTGAAAAGCTTAATAATATTTGTGTGGTTGGAGCAGGTGTAATGGGACATGGAATTGCTCAAGTATCACTAATGGCAGGTTATAACGTTACATTAATAGACCTAAATGAAGAAACTGTAAATGATGGATTGAAAAAAATTAAGCAAGGCTTAGAAAAAATGGCAAGTAAGGGAATATTGGGAGGAGGTATAGCTCCTGATGATCTTCTAAGAAAATGTACAAAATCAATAGATCTGGTTTCTGCCGTTAAGAATGCTGATTTTGTGTTCGAGGCCGTTATAGAGAAAATGGAAGTTAAAAAAAGAGTATGTAATACAGTTATGCAAAATTCATCGCCTCATTGTATCTTTGCATCAAATACTTCAACATTTAGAATAACTGACATTGCAGAAGATTCAAAAAGACCAGAAAAGGTTATTGGAATGCATTTTTTTGTACCAGTTCCTAATCAATGTTGTGTTGAGGTAATGAAAGGGGAAAAGACTTCTGATGAAGTTTTAGATATATGTGTGAAATTAGGTGAAAATTTACCTTGTGTTAAAGGAAAAAGACTTTCAGTACGAATTGAAAAGGAAAGTCCAGGATTTATTGCTAATAGACTATTAATTCCTTCACTAATCTATACGAATTGGATTTTTGACCAAGCATATGAAAAGAACATTCCATGGGAACAGATTGATGCCGATGCTGGAGCAGGACAGTCAATCTTAATGGGTCCTTGTCAATTAAACGATTACTTAGGATTAGATGTTAGTTATAGTGGTTTAAAGAGTTATGAAAAATATATATCTCCTGATTTTGCTCCAGGTAAAGTGCTTACTAAATTTGTATTAGAAGGTAAGTTAGGAAAAAAAACAGGAAAAGGTTTCTATGATTGGACGAAGGGAACCCCAAATGTAAATTTAAGTAAAAAAGCAGGTCTATTCAACCCAGAAGTTCATTTAGCAATCCAATTAAATGAAGGTTGTAAACTTCTAGAAGAAGAGGTCGTTTCAGATTATAAAATTATTGATGATATTATGCTAAAAGGAACTAGTATGCCTGGGCCATTTAATGCTGGGAAACATAATTTTAGAAATTGGTCTAAATTGCTTGAGGATATCGCAGAAAAGTCAGGAAAAGAATATCTTAAACCATGTAATCTGATGAAATCTGGTGATTTCATAAAGATAAGAAGATAACTTCTATATGATTTATAAATGTGATAGGTATTTTATTTTTTAATATTAATCAAAAAGAATAATTTTAGATAACCAAAAAATTTCTTATAGTTTTTTAAGATAAAATTTTAAAGTATGAATTTTAAAAGTAATATATTAAATTATATATATCAAGAAAATTAGCGAAAGAAAGAGCAAAAAGTGAGGAAAAATGGAAATTGACGAAGAATTAAAGTCAAATACTAATGTTGCATATATTTCAATGGAAATAGCTGTGGATTCAAATATTCCTACATATAGCGGAGGCTTAGGAGTATTATCAGGAGATACTGTTCGTTCAGCTGCAGATTTAGAAATACCTATGGTAGGTATTTGTTTATGCTATAGTGCTGGATATTTTTATCAATTTTTTAATGAATTTGGGGAACAAAGAGAAAAAGAAATTGCTTGGAATTTTTACTATGAGTTTGATAAAGTAGAAAAACCTATTTGCATAAAGATTGAAAATAAAGATGTTCTTGTAAGCGCATGGCTTTATCGGGTAATAGGTCAATCTGGACATATTCTTCCAATTTATCTCTTAACTACAGATGTCGATGGTAACGAAGATTGGATGAAAAAAATGACAGGCTCTTTATATGATAGCACTAGTCGTTGGAATAGAATCGTTCAAGAAATGATTCTGGGAATTGGGGGAGTTAAACTTCTTAAATCACTAGGTTATAATAATATTACAACTTATCATCTTAATGAAGGCCATGGTTCGTTTGCAACATTGGAATTGTATAATGAATTGGGAAGTATTGAAAAAGTTCAGGAAAAATTTGCTTTTACAACCCATACTCCAGTACCCGCAGGTCATGATCGATTCACCCAAGATTTGATTAAAAAAGTATTTGAAGATAGAATGCCAAAAGAAATAAGAAACCTTGCTGATGATAATGGAGAATTCAATATGACATTCTTGGGTATGGCTCTTTCTAGATATAGAAATGCTGTTGCTAAAAAACATGGAGATATATCAAAAAAAATGTTCCCTCAATATGAAATTGACTATATTACAAATGGAATTCATTTGCCTTTTTGGGTTTCTAAACCCTTTCGTAAAATTTTCAGTAGAAAATGGCCGAATTGGAAAGCAAATCCTTATGTTCTAGAAAATGCGATTGAGTTAGATGATTTAGAATTATTTGATGCACATATTGAAAATAAATTCAATCTTATCAATTATCAAAAGGGTCATAGTTGGAATTTACTTGATGAAGAATTAATAACTATAGGGTTTGCTAGACGTTTTGCCACTTATAAGAGAGCTATTTTGATATTTCATGATATTGATAGATTAGGTAAAATTTGTAAAAATAGTGTTCAATTTATCTTTGCTGGAAAAGCTCATCCAAAAGATCAAATGGGAAAAGACTTTATTAAAAAAATTCACGAATCAGGAGAATATTTATACGATAATTATGGAGTAAAAGTTGTTATGATGGAAAATTATAATATGGATCTCTCCCATTTACTCGTATCTGGAGTAGACATTTGGCTTAATACACCTAATAGATATCGGGAAGCAAGTGGTACTAGTGGTATGAAAGCAGCTTTAAATGGCGTATTGAATTTCAGTGTTCAAGATGGGTGGTGGTTAGAAGCATATAAGAGAAATCCCTTGGCTGGATGGACTATTGGTCCTGATGATTCAAATCCTGATGATCCTGGCGTTTCTAATAATTGGGATATTGATTCAAACGTAATTTATGATCTTTTAGAAAATAAGATAATCCAAACGTATATGGATCATGATGAATGGATTTTTCGACAGAAAAACGCAATAGCACTAGCAGCATATTTTAATACACATAGAATGATTGAAGAATATGCAGATAGAGCTTATAAATTAAAGAGACAGAGACCATGGAGGTTTCAACCTTCCTCCTCTCCTTCTTAGTCTATTTTTTTCTCTTTAATAAGTATATTTTTTTTCATAATTATTAATAGAATTTATCATTTAGATGGATTTACAATCGATTAATTCAAAAGAACAAACTTTTATATAATTATCAAATTTTTTATGAATCATATAGTCCTCTAAAATTTGATTCAAAATTATTTCCAATGTATCAATCCCTAATGTCAATCCTTCCAAATCTTTTGATAAGATAAGAATAAAGTTTGTATCTGCTTCTAAATAAAAACAACCCTTATTTAATTCAATTTCAGAGTGAGATTCAATAATTTTATCAGAATTCTTAACTGTTTCTGAATTTGAAAGAAGTACAATTAGAAACTTCTCCGAAAACTCTTCCTTTAAATAAGAATCTCTTATACCAGCAGCTTGTAAAGGAATATTAGTATATGATTTGAATAAATATTGAAGTTTATTTAGGTACTTTCTAAACTTATTTTTATTATGAAAAAAAATAAGTTTATTACTTAGTTTTAGAGGTTCTTTATCTAAATATACAATTTTATGAGGAACTTTATCAAATTTAAATTCTTTGAGGAGATTAGACATTTTAATTATTTTCTATAATAGAATTATTTAATTATAGAAAATTGCAATTAATAAAAAAAGTTCTTGATTTTATTTTGTAAGTAAAGCTGAAGAAAAATAACATAGCACATGAAATTAGGCTCACTTGACTTAAAAAATCGATATCTTTTAGCTCCAATGTTAAATGTCACTACAAGTCCCTTTAGAAGATTTTGTAGATATTTTTCCAATATTGGATTAGTATTTATTCCGATGTTATATACTAAAAAGATTGAAACGCATCCAAAATCTATAGAAGAAGATTTATTTAAAATAGAGCAAGAATCTCCTATAGGTATACAGTTAATTGGTTCTGATTCTAAAGCATTGAAAAAGTCTATAGACTATCTCGAAAGCTATAAATTTGATATTTTAGATTTGAATGCAGGATGTCCATCCAAAAGGGCGATTCAAGCCAAAGAGGGCGGATATTTGATGAAAGATTTAAAGACATTAAATTTATTAATTAAAGTCGCAGTAAAATATTCTGCTAGACCTATTTCACTTAAAATTCGAACGGGATTTTATAATCCAGTAAATATAAAAGATATGGCAAAAATAATAAATAATTCTGGAATTGATATTGTTATAATTCATGCTCGAACCGTTAGAAGTAGATTTCGTGAATATAGTTTAGATTTAGATACTGTAAAGAGTTTAAAAGAAGTACTAAAAATTCCATTAATCGGAAATGGAGATATTATTAATCAGATTAGT
>JBHLQA010000231.1:0-5964 GCA_048885285.1 Candidatus Odinarchaeota archaeon | reverse complement strand
CACTGTATTTTTTCAACATATTTATCTATAAAATCTTCCAAAAAAAAGCTAGTCTTTCATTTAATCTTGCTTATACAGGCTCAGAAAAAATTAATGCCAGATTTATCTATTGAAGAAAATATTGTATTTTCAGAAAGCTCAAAATTAATAATTTTGAAAAAATAAAAATAATTTTGTAATTTGAATTTTCTACTCCATTCTAACTGCTTAAGGCTCCCAAAATCCTTTTTTTCTTAAAAATCTACCTAAATAAACAATCGATAACATAACTGGTACCTCCCAAAAAGGGTCCACATTAAAAAATAAGGTCTAGCAAAAAAATAAGTTAAAGTAAAAAACAGAATATCACCAATCATATTTGAACTTAATCGTACTTTTATTTATTTGATCAATCTTTAATGTATTTAATATAAAATGTTCTTACTAATATTAGAATTATATTTGAAATAATTATGATTGATAGGGGGAATTATACTGAGATCTAATTGTACACTTTTATTTTCATCAATCTTTTTTCAGTAATTTTGATTTATTTTTACGACAGATATTTAAATTATACAAAAACGTTATATACTTTTTTACCCTTTTATTGAATAGGAACTCCAATTAAATTAAGTAAGGTAAAAAATAATTAAATTAAGTAAGATAAAAAAAAATTTCACACTACGAATAATTGCTATTATAATTATTTCAATATTAGGAGTAGGTTTTCTACTCTTTCCCCTTCTTATGAAACATTCTTGTCCTCCAGGACCCATTACTGAATGGAGTAACACATGGGGAGGAAAATTCGATGATAAATTGTATGAAATGGTGGTAGATTCTTCAGATTATTATTATTTAGCAGGTGATACTTGGAGCTATGGCAATGGTAGTAGTGACATCTTTTTAGTTAAAATGAATGAATCGTTAATACAAAATGTTACATGGGGCGGCGTAGAATCTGATCAATTTGGTGGAATGATTATAGATTCAAATAATGATATTTACATTACAGGATCTACCTCAAGCTACGGAATTGGAGAAAAAAATGTTTTTCTTCTCAAGTATAATAACAGTCTTGATTTGAGTTGGTATAATATATGGGGAAATAATAATATAGATAAATGTACTGAAATAATGGTTGATTCTTTGGATAATATATATATTGCAGGTATTACAAATTATCCTTACTGTGGCATTTTTCTTGTAAAATATAATAGTGCAGGAGATTTACAGTGGGATTTAAATTATAATACTGGAATCCCTAATGTAAGTGAGGACCTATTTTCAATGTTATTAGATTCTTCGGATCATATTTTCTTTAGTGTAAATACAAACGCTTCAGGATCAGAGTGGTTCTTGTTAAAATACGATAATTCAGGTACTTTGTTATTAAATAACTCATATAGTAAATTTGTCCCTCTTGAATTACTTGCTTTGGATTCTTTAGATAATTTATATGCTATTGGATCGTATAATAATAATACATATCTTACAAAATTTGATAATAATGGTAATTTAGAATGGAATCATACCTGTATAAAGAACAGTTTACCTGGTGCTGAAGTTTTAGCTGTGGATCCTTATGATAATATTGTTGTTGCAGGAAACGAACTCATCAATCCTTCAGTATTTCTTTATGGATATAATGTAACTGATTATGATACGTATCTTATGAGGTTTAACAGTTCAGGATTCTTGAAATCAAATTTCACTTTAAGTGGAAACAATAGATATTCGGAAATTATTGCTTTTGACCCTTTAGGATATGTGTATCTTGGAGGATCAACTGAAATGATATCAAACAAAGATTTAAACATCTTTCTTTATATTTTTGATAATTCAGGAACACCTTTATGGAGTACAGGAGGTGGATGGGAAGGGGATGCTTATTGTAAAGGAATATACGCAAAATCAGTAAAGCACATAATTGTTGCTGAATGTACTCCAAGATTTAATGGATCGGATTATGAAGTTAAAGTAACAAAATTTCTTTATCCGCTTCCTAGTTATTGTCCTGAACCTAATTACACTCTTTTTTTTATGCTCCACATAGGATTAAGTTCAGTTTGCATTATAACTGGAATTTATTACTTTATTATTAAAAAAAAAAGAGTTGTTAATTTTTTGTTATATTAATATATTGGACATCCTATTTAGTTTTCCAGATTGAGTCCTTTGATTTAATATATAAAGTTATCATAAAAATTAAATAATCAGTCATAGATTAAAAGGAGAGTTCTTCTATAAAAACAATATTACTTTGTAGTAGTATCATGTATTCATCCCAACCATGAAACTGTTAGAAATTATTTAAGAGACTTACATAGTGACTTGAATTTGATTATTAAAGAGTTCTTATAATTTAATTAAAAAAAATAATGAAAATTTTTTATTCTATTCTAGCATCTGAAGTCTCCCAAAATCCTTTTTTCCTCAAGTATCGACCTAAATACACAATTGAAAGCATTACTGGAACTTCCCAGAATGACCCTTTCATAGGAAAACTAAGAATCGTATAGTCCCATGGTAGTTCCTAAAGCTGCAATTGAGCCAATTCCATACATAGCAATAGCAGTAGCAATAGCAATTTCAAAATGACTTGACGACCCTATAATTACTGTTATTATAGCTTCTCTGTATTTTAATTTGAAAATTTTTGTTATGAGAATGTTGTATCCAACGACAATTACAAAGCCAATCAATAATGGAATCGATACAAGTAATAAGAGATCTGGATTATTTATTAAAACATCTCCATTCATAGAAAAAAGAACTATCAAAGTTGTCAGTAAGGCAATAATTGATATTTTGCCGACTATAGGCCTATATGTATCATTAAACCAATTTTCACCCTTAGAAGATATTAGAAGCCTTTTACTGATAATTCCAAAGAGTAGCGGAAGTCCAATGAAAATGAAAATCGAAACCAATAATAAAACCCAATCAACAGGTATATTTTGAATTCCAGTTAGTAATGTCACCATAGGAGCATAGCCAAATATTATAGTAATAGTATTAAGACTTGTATTCACTACATTCTGCTCTTGATTCCCCTTTGCCATCCATAGGGTCTATAAGGTAAATCCTCATTTTAGATATCCCCAAACGAGAACCATAGCTGTGCAAGGACTACTGCTAAGTAATATTATAGCAACTATTAATTGTTCATAACCAGGTACAAATATGCGAGCCATAAGTAAACCGATAAATGGTGCGATTAGCCAATTAGAAATAATTGTAAGAATTATGGGTTTTGGATTTTTACCTAGCTTTTTTAATTCAGAAACTTGTAAGTTCAACATTGCAGGATACATCATTAAGAATAAGCAAATGCCGATTGGTATCGATATTTGTCCGATACTTAAAGCATTTATGGCTTGACTTATTCCAGGAATAATCTGGGATAATAGTATCCCCGTGATTATACATAAAGCAACCCATAAAGTTAGGTATTTTTCAAAAAATCCAAGCTCTTTAGATTCTTTATCTTTGGTTACGGTCATTTCCTCCATTTCTGAAATACTCAATTTTAACATCCAATTTTTTTATTTTATTTTTTAAATTCAAATTTAATTTCTTAATTTTAATTTATGATACTTGAACTATTTATGAAATGCATCAAATAAAAATATTTGGATTTAAAGAAATTAGGGAAATATTTATATAAATATTTGTGTATTATATATAAAAGGATGATAAAATGTAAATGGTTAAATAAATATCAAATTCTAGGTGAATATAATTAATAGAAAACGTACTAATGAGATAATTAATTCCCTTGAAAGCTGTATTAATATGCAAACGATTGATATTAAAACTTATTTTAAAGATTTACAAGAATTAGGGAATAGATTAGAATATAATAATAGATTTAAGCATTTAGTAGATTTTTGTAATGCATTTGCAAATAAAGAGCGTTTAAAAATAGTTATGATATTAAAAAATAATGACCATTGCGTTTGCGAATTAGAAGCAATCTTAGATAAATCACAACCATCAATATCTCATCATCTTCGGATTCTTGAGAGTACTGGACTTATAAGAAGTTTTAAAAAGGGAAAATTTACTCATTATGAATTAGTAAATGAAAAATTAATGGAATTTATTAGGTTATTTTCGGAAGTATTTGAATTAGGACTCTTGAAAGAATCTTTTTCTATTCTTAAGGTTTAATTTTTTATAGAATAACTTTGCTTGTATATAATCTTCAACTGTATTAATATTATACATTAATTTAATATCATCTAAAATGATATTTACTTGACTCAGCTGATCTAGGACAGTTTTTCTTCCATCAATAATGTTAAAACCAGCAGATATTACTCTTTCTCCATTTTCAAAAAAAATATGTTTAGAAGGAATGCGAAGTCCGTGTTTTTGAAAAGATTTAACAGGTATCATAACAGATAACGCTTCATACTTTAAATGAAAATAGGTTTTTATAATATTTTTTAGAACTTTAGAGGTTATAAAAGGAGTGTCTCCCACCATGGTTAAGACTTCTGCTAGATTGAATAATTTAACAATTGAATGAATATCTTCAATGTATCCTTTACCTTCAGTTTCAACAATCGATAGTTTTTGATATTTTTGTTTTATATATTCCTGTGTAACTTTTGTATAAGGGGAGGTAGCTACAATCAATTGAGAAATATATTTAGTATTTAAAGCAGCCTTAATAGAATAATCAATAATACGATTGTCTCCCAGTGGTAGCATTAATTTTTCTTTCGGGTTTTGACTAAGTTTATTGAAATTGAAACGTGAATTCTTTCCTCCAGCCATTATAATTGCAGAGATTTTCATATTACTCAAACTATAATCGAAGTATTTTATGGAAAAATAAAATCAAAGAAAAAAATTAATAAAATCATTGTAAATAAACGTGTAATTTCATGAAGAGCTCCTATACAATCCCCAGTAACTCCTTTGAAATTATGATATGCTAGATATATTATAAGCATAGTTGAGATTAAGCTGCAAATGAGTGTTATTAGAATTACTGGTGCTAGTGTTGAAATTGTATCCAATATCAGATTCTTAAATAATAAAAAAAAGAGATCATTTAAGTACAAGCCATGAGAATAATAAAAAATAAGAAAGTGTAGGCATAAAGTAAAAAAAATAAACAAGATAGAAACAAGAAGTGCATAGACTGAATGCTTCCAATTATTCAATTCAATGAAATCCGTTGCCATAGGAGTGTTAGCTGATTTTGAAGAGGAACAAATCAATACCATGCTAAAATTAGCTGTAATCTCACCAATTATTAAAACAATAAAAATATTTTGTAGAGAAGAAGCTATTGTGAATACCGTAGATATAAGAACAACAAATCCTAAACAAAATCCCCCAGTTCCAATAGCAGCATCATGCATAACTTCAATTTTCTTTTTTGGAGATCCTACAACCATTAAACCATCACCAAAATCCAATAATCCATCAATATGATGTGCTCCTGTTATATAAATAAGAAGACTAACACTAATTATCGAAACTAATAACGTTGGAAGAAAAAATGAAAGGAAATAAGTTATTATACTTACAATTAATCCTATAATGAAACCAATTATAGGAAATAAATAAATTTTATGAGCTACTTCCTTAAAATCTTTTATTTCTATTTGAATCGGGATTCGCGTCAAGAAACTGATACAAAATTTAAAACATTTGAACATTATAATAAATTTTTGATATTAATTGATTGATTAAGTAATTAAATTTGATGTAAATATAATTGTGAAATAAATATTAAAATCAAGATAAAGAATGTGGTTAAAATTAGAAAAGTCAGTGCGAATAATAATATCGTATTTTTTATTACTTTATAACTAAGGATAATATCTAATGGAACTAATTCTCTAGTATCATTACCTAAATTATAGTAATTTTTTTTTTCTAATTGAATATTTAATAATCCTGCCATAGTACTCATTGTCCAACCGGCATTCATGCTTTCTGTTTTATTTTTATCAAGCT
>JBHLQA010000230.1:0-5966 GCA_048885285.1 Candidatus Odinarchaeota archaeon | reverse complement strand
AATTATTTGATAAAATCTTTGATTTCATTTCAGGATATAATTTTGGTTTTCTGACATTCATAATAGGATTTACAGGAATTATTTTGGGACTTTTAATATCTGGACTGGTGGGTGATTATATATTTTGGGAGCAATCAATAAGTATATTAGGACGTAGAACTGGAGGGATTTTTTCAAGAGCAGGAATTATACTTTCTAATTTTCTTGCGATTCCCTTTATTGTTTATCTTGGAAGGATATTAAGGAATGAGAATGTCAATGACATTTTAAGAAAATTGACAATTGGATGTGGTACTCTTGCTTCAATATCAGCGGCATTAACTGGAATTTTTTCTGGTGTGAATAAATTCATAACTAACTTACATAATTTTTTTGCTCTTCTCACTTGGATTGGAGGCGCTATTGCTTGTACTTTTTTTGGATATTTAATGTTTAAAAATTTTAAGTTTTCAAAAAGCATTAAATATTTTAATTTATTAATTGCTGGAGTTTTTATATCTTATCTAATACCATTTTTCATAGAAAATTTTTGCTATTCTTATCAAAACATATGTTATACTCTTGGACGAATAATCTCTACTATCATACCAACCTATGAATGGGTAGTCTTTTTTTCCATATTATTTTGGTATTTAATTAATGCTTATTATCTTTTTCACAAAAGTATTTAATTACCATTAGACCCTACATCATATTATATTAAAATAATGAAAGCGATTATTGAAATGCAAATTAAATATGAAGAAAATATTCAAATTAATGAAACGGATGCTTTAATAATTGTTGATATTCAGAATGATTTTATTCCTGGAGGAGCATTAGCGGTTAATGAAGGGGATTTAATTATTGATAATATTAATGAGCTCGCTCAAAAATTTAAAGATAGTAAAGCTATTATTGTATTAACTCAAGATTGGCATCCAAAAAATCATTTATCATTTGCTAGTAATCACAAAGGGAAGATACCAGGAGATGAATATACTTCGAAAAATGGGGCTATTGGTCCAGTTTTATGGTCTGATCACTGTGTACAAGGAACAAATGGTGCAAAATTTCATAAAGATCTAAATAAACAATTAGCAAATAGGATTATTCAAAAAGGTATACGTCGTAAGGTTGATAGTTATTCTGGATTTCGGGATAATGATAAGAAAACTGAAACTGGTTTGAGAAAATATCTAAACTCAAAAAAAGTTAAGCGAATTTTTATTTGTGGCTTAGCTCTAGATTATTGTTGCTACTATACAGCGATGGACGGTCTTGAGTTTGGTTATGAAGTATTTTTCATGGATCGTTTAACAAGGGGAGTTGATTTACCAGAGGGTAATGTAAATAATGCTCTTAGTAATATGAAGAAATCAGGTATCAAATTTGCTGATATTGATAGTTTTAGATAATAATAATAGTTTTTTTGTATCTTTCTTTTTAACATCTTAATGGTTAATAAATTCCCTTATCACTCTATTTTAGTAGTTTGTTCTGTAAATACTGCTAGATCAAGAATGGCAGAAGGATTTTTAAGAGATTTTTTCAAAAAAATGAATCTTGGAGTTAAAGTGAATTCTGGGGGTATTGCTACTAATGCTAGAGATGGAATGACAATATCTATGGATGCAAAACTAGTTATGGAAGAAATTGGAATTAAATTATCAGATAGTGCTCTATCAATTGACTTAAAAAAGCATAATGAATTAATAAAAGAAGCTGATTTAATTCTTACCTTAACAAATAAACATAAAGAATATATCCAAAATCTTATTAATACAAATAGTAAAGATATTTTCACTCTAAAAGAATTTGCTGAACAAAAAGGAGATATTGAAGATCCTTCAATGAATGAGGAACTTTTTCGAACTGTAAGAGACGAAATTATTAATAGTTTAATGAAAGGATTAAATAAATACGAGTTTTAAAGCATGATTGAATATATCATAATTGCCATCCTCCAAGGATTTACAGAATGGCTACCAATTTCCTCTAGCGGACAAATTATGATTATTTCTATGAATATATTTGGTATATCTGCTGATGAGGCATTCAGCCTTAGCATATGGTTACATTTAGGTACAACCTTAGCTGTTTTATTGAAGTTTAAAACAGATTATATTAAAGTGATAAAAAGTATTATACCAAGGATATATATAGTAGATGAATTTGATATCAGAAAGAGAAATTGGTTGATATATGCTACGATTGGGACAGCGATTACTGCATTACCACTTTATTTTATCTTTAGATTTATCATTTCAGGCGCATTTACTCCATTCCAAGGGGACTTAATCACATTATTTGTTTGTATATTATTGATTATTACTGGTATAATTTTATTGAAATCAAGAAAAACTTATGGGGAAAATTCTATAGAAAATGTACCAGAAAAATTCATACGAAAAGATAGTTTTGTATCTGGGCTTATTCAAGGATTCTCGATATTACCTGGTATCTCACGTTCTGGAGTTACTGTCTCATCGATCCTATTAGAAAATTATGACCAGGATAATGCTCTAAGATTAAGTTTTTTAATGTCTGCACCTGTTGCTATTGCTTCAATCATAGTTGATATAATTTTTGGGGGTAATACAATATTTGGAATAATTGGTCCCGTGATTATTGTTATTACGATATTGATTTCATTTATAGTTGGCTACTTATCCATAGAGTTCTTACTTAAAATAGCTCAAAAAATTAGTTTTGGATATTTCTGCATTTTATATGGGTTAATAGCCTGTTTAATTATTTTACCTTTCATGATAATATCTTAAAGGTTTTCTATAAAGTTCTCAATAATTTTTTTTAACTCTAAATCGGCATTGGGAATTCCTTTAAAACTTGGAAAGTCATTTAAGTCTATAAAATAATATTTATTAAGGTCAATTGGTTTAACTAAATCAAATCCAAAAATCTTAAGATTTAATTCTTCCGATAAGATTTTTGATAATCTCTTAATATCTTCTGTTACTTCAAACTCTTCTCGCTCAATTAAACTTACATCAATATTTTCTGGTTTATCTCTTAAGTAAATATAAATAGGATTTTCCCTCTCAATACCGAATACTTTATCACCAATCACATATATTTTTCTCTCAATACCATCACATTCTATAAATTCTTGAATATATACATCATAAGAGAGGAATTCTTTATATCTCTCACAAAATTTATCTATATCCTCAATTTTTTGAACCAGAAAGTTGAACCTATTATATTTATCATGTTGATAATGACTTTTAATAACTATCGGTAATTTTTTTGATGCCCATTTCTTAAATTTTTCAAGATCAGATAGAGACTGGTTCCAAGAATTGGGTAGTAAGAACTTTTCAAGATCTTTTTTATGTGTATTGAATATTTTTCTAATAGCATAATCAAGAGCAATTTTATTCATACATAATAACACAGTATCTATACTATGAAGTGTAGGAATATCATAGATTTTAGCGTAATGTAATAAATCTATAGAACATTCATTCCTTACTTTTACTATAAGTAAGTCTGTTTCTAGAATTTCTTGCGGCATTTCAGAAAGACAGTAGAATTCCTTTGTTGGATCATGCAATATCAGTTTAATATTTTTAATCTCCTTTAGCTTCTTAATTAATTTTGTAATAATTTCATGATCCTGTCTTGCTGAGAAAACAATTTTTTTTTTCATTGATTTAATAATAATTTTTATTCAATATCTATTGTTATTATATTTTAACGCTTCCAATACACATATAGGATATATAATAATAATTTAATATTCAAAATATCATATATAGGTTTAGACTACTTAATTAAAATTAATACTCGAATCAAATAACATTTAATTCACTTTTATTTATCTTTATGATTCATACATCTAAGTATTAAATCTTTATGGTATTTTAAAATGATTTAAATATAATAATTATATTATCAAAATATTATGGCTAATAATATTATTAATGTAGCTATAATTGGTATTGGTGATGTAGCTTCAGCTTTAGTACAGGGAGTCGAAAATTATAGGAAAAATCCAGAAAAAACAATAGGGATACTTCCAGAAATTACTCAATATAGTATTAATGATATCAATTTTGTTTTAGGAATTGATGTTAATTCAAATAAAGTTGGAAAAGATTTGAGTGACGCAATTTTTGAATCACCAAATTGTAATATGAAATTATTTGAGCCTGAATTTTTAAATGCAACAGTGCTTAAAGGACCAGTTATGGATGGCTTAGATAGCAACATTAAAAATATTATACCTGTAGATGAGTCTCAAAAACCAGTAAACATTACCAATGAAATAAAGAGTAGGAAAATAGACGTTACAGTAATATTACTTCCTACTGGTTCTCATAAAGCAGTAAAATTTTATGCTAAGAGTGCACTTGATGCTGGATCATGTATTGTAAATGGGATGCCAACCCACATAGTTAAAGATCCAGAAATCGTTGATAAAGCTGAGAAATTAAACCTTTCATTAATTGGTGATGATGTAAAATCACAAATTGGAGCTACTATCATTCATCGAGCATTAGCTAATCTTTTTCCTATGCGTGGTGCAATATTGGACAAAACAATTCAATTAGATTGGGGTGGTTCGAGTGATTTCTGTAATCTTTTAACGACAATGCCAAATGGTTCTTTAAGATATGAAGAAGGAAAACGTCAATCTAAAACTGAAGCTGTTATTTCTAATCTCCAAAATAAAAATACGGTTGATTGTCAAATTTCCGCTGTAGATTACATACCTTTTTTAAAGAATCAGAAAGAAGCTTATATGAGATTAGAAGGTCAAATTTTTGGGGGTGCCCCAGTAAGAGTAGATATTACAATGTTTGTTGAGGATGGAAATAATTCGGCAGGAATTATCACAGATTGTATTCGGGTTAGTAAAATTGCTAAAGATAGAAACATTGGGGGCGTTCTTAATTCAGCTTGTTCTTTTTTTGCTAAACATCCTACAGAACAGTTAGAAGACTATATTGCTAAAAAAAGATTATTAGAATTTTTAGAAAACAAGAGAGAAAGGTAGAAAAATAACATTAAAATTGAGTAAGTCTTCTAGCTTTTATTCTCAAACCTTAACTGGTGTTTTATATACTTGTTGCTGTAACATTACAAGATTGTATATATGATCAGAAATTAAACTCACTGCTTCAGGAATGCTTCTAAAACTTGGAAAATCAGTAATATCTATAATCATTGGAATTCCATCTTTAGTTAATACATAATCAATTCCAAAAACGGTTAATCCCATTTTTCTGCCTAATCTTAATATTCTTCTTTTTAACTTCTTATCTATTGAGACACGGATATGAATCAATTCTAAAGGAGATAAATTTTCATTTAGTTGCAAGCGGTTATGAGAAGTTATTGAAACCATCCAGCGACCGATGACATAAATCTTGTATATAATTTCATATTCTCCTAAATATTCTTGGAAAAACAAATCATTTTCATTGAATTCTTTTATTAAATTATTGAAATTTTCTAAATTTTCAGCAATTCCGATGATTCTATCATTTTTTGGCAGATCTGGTATATTATGTTTATCTAATTTAATTATGATTTTGGATCCATTAGAACATGCTTTCTTAGCTTCAATTAAGGAATAATAAGATTGAGAAATATCTAGGTTTTTACATTTTTGTGATATTTCTCTAAAAGTTTCTTTCCTACTTTCACAAATCTTAACGGCATCAATACTATTAAGAACAGTAATATTAGGAGCTATTTCTCTAATTGCATTGTAAATTTCTTGATTATGTTCGTTAGATAATAACTTAACTATTATAAATGAAATAGGGTATCTTTTAAGTTGTTTCTTTACATATTTTGTATTAAATGTATCAGATCCCTTTTTAAATAAGTTAATTATAGAAATATTATAGTTTTTACTACAGAATTTCTTTATTTTTTCGAAAACGACTAGATCTCGATTACATATAGAGCCTATATAGATTCTACTAAGCTTATTTGACATGTAAAAAACTCTA
>JBHLQA010000229.1:0-5974 GCA_048885285.1 Candidatus Odinarchaeota archaeon | reverse complement strand
ATTTCTGTCCTTCCAATTCATAAGTATAGGTTACATCCACATTATAAGAGACGGTTTGTTCCTCCTTCTTTCGATATACCATTAGTTTATTGATTTCTCCTTCCACATGAGGCCATTTTTTACTTCTTAATGCTTTTACAAGATATCTAAAATTTTGTCCAATTATAAGTACCGATGCGGTATATAATGCAAATGAGATAAGATAGATTCCTAATTGAATCAAAAAATTAAATCCGCTAAATGCAAACCCTAATCCTAGGAATATTAAGGCTGTTGGAATAGTAATAGCTACTGGAGAAAAACGAATCCAAGGATCCAATAATGATTCGTTAGGGTTTTGAGGATTATAGAAGATATAGACCTTATGACCTTCTGGATATAAATTTAGTACTCGTTGTACTATGGGTTTATCTTTCGTCATATTTCTTCCAACTGGTCTCACTTTATTATTAGAATATTTATTTCCTTCAATTTCATATGTATAAGTTATATCTGGTTGATAGATAGACGCTGGTGTGTGGACAACTTCAGCAAACTCAGCCAATTTTTTGGATTTAGGTTTCATTTGTGACTTGATCACTTCACCAACAACAACAGGCCATTTAGAACATCTTGTAGTAATAATAATGTATCTTATAATGAAAATAAAAATTAAAATACCAATCGCAAAAAATATAATAGAAAACCAATTAAAAATAAGTTCTCACCTATTGAAAGATCTCGTGTAAAATTATATCAAATTTTTAAACCATTTATAACAGTATTATTATTTAAGTTTATTTAAAAATTATAAGGGAAAAGGAAATCTATATGGTTAATTTAAATTACAAATAATAGAAATTAGGAAATCAAAAAGTATTATTTTAACTGATAACATACGTAACAAGATTAAAAAATATAATTGTATGATTTAAATGAAATTAGATACATTATTTAGTTCGGAAAAAATTGGTAATGTTGAAATAAAGAATAGAATAATTCGCTCAGCAACATTAACTAGTTCTGCTACAGAGGATGGACATGTAACTGATAGAATGATTAATTATTATACTGATCTAGCAAAGGGGGGAATAGGATTAATAATTACAGGTATTGTTTCTATAGATGAGACAGGAAAGGCGGGGAAAAATCAACCGTGTTTATTCAATGATTCTTATATTAAGGGACAGAAAAAATTAGTTGATACTGTTCATGAATATTCTGAAGTAAAAATTGCTCCACAATTGAGCCATGCTGGGCGTCAAAATCGAACGCCAGTCGCTCCATCTGCAATTTTATATAAAGGAAATAAACGAACACCTAAGGAGTTAACTTCTGAAGAAATAAAAGAAATAATAGATAATTTTATAAGTGCTGGTCTTCGTGCGTATGATGCAGGTTATGATTTACTGCAATTGAATGCTGGACATGGGTGGTTATTATGCAATTTTTTAGCTCCTTACACAAATAAACGTACAGATGAATATGGGGGGAATATACAAAATAGAACAAGAATATTAGTTGATATATTTAATGGAATTGTCGATGAAGTTGGAAAAGATTTTCCAATATTTATAAAATTACAGACTGCTGATTATGTCGAGGGGGGATTAACGTTAGAAGATGGGAAAGAAATTGCTAAAATTCTTGTTGATACTGGATATGCGGCTATTGAAGCAACAGGAGGCTCTGGAGACACATTATTAACTACGGAAAAGACTTATCCGAGTGTTATTATCAAATCTGAACAAGATGAGAATTATTTTTTACCTAATATTGAAAAATTAAATCCAATAATGGGAAGTTGTAAAAGAATTCTCATGGGTGGTGTTAGAAATCCAATTAAAGTTGAAAAACTGCTCCAGAAAAAAGTTATTGATTTTATGGCCATGGCTAGGCCTTTGATCTGTGAACCTAACCTTCCAAATAGATGGAATAGTGGTGATTTTTCAGTTGCATTATGTAATAGCTGTAATGCTTGCTATGCAAGCACAAGATCAGGTTCTATGAGATGTACAATTAAAGAAAAGTTAATTCAACAGAAAAAAAAATAAAAATGAAAAAAACACCAAATTTCGAATTTATTGAAAAAGAAATTAGAAAGAAAACTTTTGGAATAATTAGCACAATTGATAAAAATGGTCATTCTCATTCCACCGGAGTTGTATATGGAGTAGCACCTATTAGTTCTGAATTTGCCTTATATGTTCTAACAGATAAGAACTACAAGAAGGTTAAAAATATAGAAAATAATAACTCTGTTTCATTTGTGATACCATTTCCTCATTATTTTTTAAGATTCGTTCCAGCATCATGCGTTCAATTCCAGGGTACTGCCAAAATTGTACTTTTTAGTGATAAAGAGGCTCAAGAATCATTTAGACGGGGTTCCAAAATACTAAGAATGAACTTACAACAAGTTAGGAATATGCCTAATAAGGATGAAGGAGCAATTTTTATAAAAGTTATTCCAAACAAAAAACTCTTCTGTTATGGAGTAGGTATTGGTATAATGAAACTTCGCAAAGATGTGGAAAGTGGCTCTTATTTCGTTAAAATCCCTGATAAATAATAATCTTTTTATTGATCTAATAAATCAAATCATATACCATATTTTTGTTTTGCAATTTTTTATTAAAATTCTCTTTGGTAATTCTTCATTATTCTTTTCAATTTCATTTGATTTAGACATTATCAGTATAAAAAAAAATTTTAATATTTATGAATTTTAAGCACCATTTTTTACTTAAATTTTATAAAAAAAAAAGAGAATTCAATAACTTTTTAAAACAAAATTTAAAATTTCAAATCATTACCTTTTTATTATTTTAAAATAAGGATTATATCATGACAAGTATGGATGAAATTGAAAAAAAATATAGGGAAAAGGAAATAGAAATTCAAAAAGAAATCTCCTTAGACTTCGATTCTGTACTCAATGAAATCTATTCTAAATATGAAAAAGATTATCGTGATATGGGTAAGGTTAAAAAAGAGAAAGAACATTTAAAAGAAAGAATCGCTGAGTTAAAACTAATTTTAAAATTATTCAATAAGGAAATTAAAATTTTAACTCGCAATAAAAAAAATGCGTTAAAGCGAAGATTAGAAGAATTGAATAGAAAGAAAAAAGAAGAAATCAATAATCTTGAAGAATCTATTTCATAATTATATCAACAATTCCAGATTTGATAGCTAGATTTTCTTTTTTAACTTTTTTATTTCAAATGTATTATAGTAATTTAACTCTAATGATGTTAATAATTTAAATAAATTCTTCTATGAACTAATTATAATATTTCAAGACATTTTCCTAAACATCTTTTTACGCATGCATTACAGTTTATACAATTCTCGGGATGATATAGATCTATTTTTTTATCATTTTCATTGAATCTATAAAGATTTCTAGGGCATACTTCAATACAAACCTTACAACCAATACATTTTTCACGCTCTAATTTAATTATTCCATAAGGTTGCAATTTTATTTTCATTCCTATAAATTTCATTTCTTTATTTCCATTTTTCCAAGTTTTTTCACCTAATTCACTTTTATAAATGGGGGTTAAACCGTGGAAATCCTCGATTAAGATTAAAGCAAATAATAAAGAAGAAATTATATTCCAAACTAAGTAAAAAACATTAGGAAAAACAAAAATATAGAATAATATAATAATAATCAAGACTATCCCCTCAAAGATTAATATTTTTAATTTTCCTGTCTTAGTTTTAATGCTTGGTAAAATAATAAGAGCACCATAAATTACTATAATTAATATTGCACTAGAATCGAGAAAAAGGAATACGTCTAAAGAGCGAAAAAATATAGATGCTATCCAAAACCCAATATTAAATAAGAGGAAAATAGTAAAGAAGTAAATGTTTGCCATTTCTAATCTCTTTGTTATGGTAAATTTTATTTTTCGCATATGTTCTGTTTTAATGAAATTATTATTGACATAATTTTGAATATTCTTAGCATAGACAGGACCAAATTTTACATCCCATCCTAATTCTTTTTTGATAATTAATGGATCAATTCCGGGAGCACTTAGTTGGGGCAAAATCAACGTTCTATGAGCGACTAAATCATTTATTTCACTAGTTTTAATTATAGAGACTACAGAATCCGTTGTAAAATCATCCCCACAAGCACCGCACCAGACATTTATTCCTTTTGAAGGCGCAATGAGTAAATAACAATCAAGATTTCTTAATGCTTTTAGAACTCTTTTTACAGTAATGCTGAAGTTGCATGTTAAAAATACAGGGCTTTTGTTATCTGGATTTCCAATCTTAATAAGATCTGGTTCTGTAGAAAAGCCAACCCATCGAAAGAAATATCCTCCAAATAAATTTAATACTTTTTTAATTGTCAATTTTTATTTTCAACCCTTTTTTTTAATTCTAAATAATTTTAAAGTATCTAATAAGTAAAATTTTTCTTCTAAAATCTTAAAATGATGAGCTTCTAATCTTTTTTCAATATCCTTTAATCGCTTTGTTGTTAACTGAGACTTTAAAAATGTGATTAGTACAAGTGGTATTCTAATAATAAAATAAATAATTTTTTTCCAAAATTTCTTAGGTTTTACTTCATCTACAAGTATAAATTCGCCATCTTCTTTCAGAATCCGATATATTTGACTTAAAGTATAATCTTGTTCCTTTTGGTATAACTCACTAAAAACCAATAGAGCTGTTATTTTTTCAAAAGATTTATCAGCAAATGTCTCATCTAATTGAATAACTGGCATTTTGATAATTTGAATATTTTCAGTTAAACCTTCTCGTTTAATGTTTTTCTTTGCCATTTCAAGCATTTTTTCTGAATAGTCAATACCAGTAACACTTACACCTCTTTTTGCACAGAGAATAGCGAATGTTCCCGTACCCATGCCGATATCCAAAAGATTCTCATTCTTTTTTACTAAATTATCTGCAATATATAGTTTAATTTTTGGTAATCTTCCTAATGTTAAATTCTTTATTCCTTTATCATATTTTTCTGCTTTATTCTCTAATGCTTTCATATAAACATAGGACATTTTTAAGAATACCGCCTATAAAAAAAATATAGAAAAATAATTCTTATATCACCCTAATATTTAACTCTCAAGTTTAATTGAAGATTTTAATATTTCTTTTATTCCATTTGAATGAAATTGTATTAGTTCATTTAAGCTTAAAAGAAAAAGTGATAATAAAAAGATTTCTTCCTTTTTTGTTTGCATATTTTAGCAGCATAAATATTATATTATAATATTCTTGAATAAATATTTGTTATACATCAATTATCAAGTAAATACTTGTAATGTGCAAATTTCCTAGAATATCAAATAGGTTTTATAGAATAATTTATAGGTTTTCCAATTTTTGTTGTTCTTTCTGTATCTTTTCTTCTATTTTACTCTTTTGTTTTTCAAACTTTTTTTGCTTTTTTGCTTCCTTTATTGTTTTTTTTTCATTTTCTTTTCTTTTTTGTTCTAACTTTTCAAGTTTTTGTTTTTGTTTTTCAATAGCCTCAATTATTTCTTTCTCTTTTTCCAAGCGTTCAATTTCTTCTTTGACTTTCTCTTGCTTTTCTTTTTCAAGTTCTTTTAAGTATTCCGTCTCTTTTTTCATTTTCTCTGCTTTTCTTTTTCAGTTTTTTCTAATCTTTTCTTTTCTAGTGTTTTTGGGTTTATGTTTCCTAATCCAATGATACTAACCTAAATATCTTTTTAATTCAAAAAAAAAAAGACTTTTATTTTATATATATTATCTTGGAAGTAATTTATGATTTTTTCATTTTTTCATTTCAAGATGATAATAAAATAATTTTAAAAAAATTTGTAAATCTTAAATTGTTTTATTTAAATTGAGATTAATTCTAATTTCTCATCATAAAATTAAAAACTGATTAATAGTTTTAATTTTAAATATAGATCATAGAAGTAATTATGAAATTATTATACGTAACTGATATTCATGGGATTGAATGGAAGTATAA
>JBHLQA010000228.1:0-5977 GCA_048885285.1 Candidatus Odinarchaeota archaeon | reverse complement strand
AACCTGGAGTAATTGGTGCTTTCTTCAATAGTTCTAATAGAATCTGGGGAAAGCCAATATGAATTAAATGTTTTAACGAATTCCTTAGATATAACCTCAAAACAACATAAGTCATATTACAGCTATGATAATAAAGATGGTTTTAGGGATATTATACAATTTGTAATGGATAATTTTCTCGATCTGATCCCTCTTGAAGTGATTAAAAGAATAGGTTTAAGGTATATTGATGAAGCTCCAATTCCCTCTCTAAAAACAGAAGAATTTGAAAAATGGTATAATACTACTTTCCCACTTAGCAGGTTTAAATTAAACGAGATCGGCACAATGGTATTTCAAGCTTTACATGTGAAAAGAAATAATTACGAATTTAATTATAGGGAGACATTACAACATGAAGAAGAGGAAAAAACAGAAGAAAAAGTCCTTAAATACTATTTAGATTTTGATGGATATGCGGTTAATGTTCCTAAAGTTGATTATTTAAAGGTGTTAGATGCTTTGCATAATTTAATTCATAATGAGTGGAGTAAGAATACAATTAAAGATCCTGTAAAAGAATGGATGGATACTATAGAGGAGGAGTAAATGGGTCAGAATAAGAATAGTAAGGATTCTCTGGACGAGGAAGAATCTTTACTTTTTGTTGATTCATCTGGTTTAGATTGGAAAAGTAGTATTGAAGATTTACTATTAGGAATTTACACTTGGAAAGAAAGAGTGGAAACTACAGGAATTATCGATGAACCTAAAAAGATAAAGATCATAAAATATCCTTTTGATAGATATACTATTACCGTTGCAGTATCATCAAATAATGAATTTATAGGCATTACAGAAGTCCAGTTAAATGAAGATTTTCGATCTTATAAACTTAAAGGTAGTTCTCAATTCTCATCTGAAGTTGAAGATTTTTATTTTGAAGAATAGGTGATTTAATTGTTTTATCATGGAGATTTCACACCCAATAAGTTAAGATTTGGTGACATAATTAAGGGTTATGTTGAATCAATTCTTAAATTAGAACAACCTCTTATTGATACTTATCCAAATAATTCTTCTTATTATGTTGAGTCCTACTTTACGAAATATTCTGTGATAATGTCTCCTTGCTGTAATATTAAAAATAAAATTGTTGCTCTTACACCACTATTAGAAATTCCACCAGATCTTTTCAAAAATCCAAATTTTCGTGATGATTTTACAATCCTTAATGAAGAAATTGAACAAGAGAAAATGTATCCTCATGAAGTATGGAAAACTAAATTTACTGAAGAACAAAGACAAGAAAGAAAAAGTCAGGGTAAAAACTATGAATTTAAATATTATTTCTTTTATTACAAAAATGATTTATTTTCAGAATATAAAATCCACTATAAGGGAGAGCAATTTAAATCTCGATTTTATATGATAGATTTTAGACACATTTATCCATTACGATGTGAAGGAATAACTCGTAGTAAAATAGATGATATAATATTAAAATCCAAATGTCTAGAACTGACACCTATTACAAGAAAAATTTTACGTGAAAAATTAGCTTATTATTTTGGAAGACCCGCTGAAGAAGATGAAATTATTCTTTCATCAATTTAAATTAGTCGAAATTAATTTTCTCGACAATTATTGAATATAATATACAAAATTTAAGTAGTAGAACTGATTTCTTTCGCAAAAAGTTCTCTCATTTTTGAAGTAACGATATCATACTCGTTAATTGATTTCAAATTATTGATAATAATTTCTTCGATTAATTCAGTGTTTTTATAACTTTTGCATTTTAAACTAAGATCTGGATTCTTTTCTTTAATTTTAATGAGACCACCTTTTAAAAAAATATGTATAAAGTCTTCAGAAGTTTCTTTTATCCCAATTTTAATTGGATCAATTATTTTTATTTTTACTTTACTGAGATCATAGCAATTTAAGATGCATAACAACTCATCATCTTTTCCATTTCTTTTGGAAAAAATCTTTCTTTTTATATTTGTCCCTTCAACTTTTTGTTTAGGAATTTCTTCTATAAAATATTGGTCTTCATCAGAAATACTTGTTTTTTTAAGAATTTCTTTTGAGTAAAGCTCATCTGCTCTGTGAAATGATTTTCCAGAGATTAGAGACCCTAAGAAATTTATAACTTCTCTTAATTCATTTATTTCCAATTCTAATTCTGTAAGTTGCTCTTTTTTTTTATCGTAGATATCTTGTAATTTACTAAGCATCTGTGATAATTTCTCAATTTCATTTTCACTGTCTTTAGCAACCATTGATTTCATATATGTTTTATAAGAACTTAAATTTATTTAAAAATTAGTGCTATAGAATAATTAAGTAATTTTTTTTTTAAGTGAAATTAGAATGGAAGTAATGATAATAAGTCCTAATTCAAAAGACCCAGAAGTTCAAATTCTTTCTAAGGAATTTAAAAATCAAGGTTATAACGTTCGCTTTTTTATTCCATCAACAATTAAAGTCGGGATAGGATTCCAACCTAAGTTTTTCGAACAATTTGAACTTCTTGAGCCAAAAGCCGCATTAGTAAGAGGTTTTGGTGCGGCAGTCACTCAAAAAATCTTCTTTAGACTTGACATTCTAAGTGCTATTGAAGAATATGATGTTAAATTAATTAATTCAAGAGATTCATTAGAGATTGCTAGTGATAAATTTTTAACATCAATATATTTAGAGAAATATCAAATTCCTACTCCAAAAACAATGATTTGTGAAGACCCCCATCAAGCCTTACAAGCATTCGATGAATTAGGAGGAGATTGTATCTTAAAACCTTTGTATGGATCAAAAGGGATTGGTATAACGAGATTGAATGATAAGGCTTTTGCGGAAAATGTGATATATTCGCTTGGTCAATTAAACCATGTTTTTTATTTACAAGAATTTATTGAACATCAAAATCGAGATATTAGGATCTTAGTATTGGGAGATAAGGTTATTGCTGGTATGTATAGAGTAAGTGATAACTGGAAGTCAAATATTTATGCGGGTGCCAAGGCTGAACCAATTGAATTGACTAATGAATTAAAATACCTTGCTATCAAAGCAGCAAAAGTAACGAAAACAAAAATAGCTGGAGTTGATATACTAGAAAGTGAAAAAGGCTTTTCTGTTATAGAAGTAAATTCAATTCCAGGATTTACAGCACTACAAAAAGTATCAGATATAAATATTGCTGAGAAAATAATTAATTACTTTCTTGAAGAAGTTGATGCTTAACATGTTTAATAAAAGAACAAGAAAAAAAAATAGGTAATTAATTTATACAACATTCTTATAATTCTTCAATAATACCAATCAAACCTGCTATTAAGACTAAAACACACGCCCAAATACCTGCTCCAAATACCACTAATAAAATAGCTAATATGATAAATACAAGCCAATGAAATGGAATAGGATCATCTGGTTTTAGTCCTACCCAAAATGTTATAATAACTATAACCAAGCCAACAATGAAAATAATAACCGCATGTAAAGAATTTTCTAAAGGATAAACAAAACCAATATCTTCCAAACCAGCAAGTTTTAAAATTAAAGTCACTAGACCCACTACAGCTCCAAGTAAAACAAGCACTTTCATTAATCCTTCATTTTTATATTTCGGTGACATTTGAGATCATCTTTTTTTAATGAATATTTTTTATAAAGATTCTAAATAATAAAAGCATTTAATATTTTCTTTTCTGAAATATTGAAAGCTATATAAAGAGGATTATAAATCTTTTTTTAACATTTACTCCAATTTTATAATTATGAGCTTAAAGTACAATCAAACAAATAATAATATTTTTGCATATACATATTCTATTGTTGCAAGAGACCCTCAAACAGGAGAAATGGGAGTTGGAGTACAGAGCCATTGGTTTTCTGTAGGAGGTGTTGTCTCATGGGGCGAAGCAGGAATTGGGGTTGTTGCAACACAATCCTTTGTAAATAAGTCTTTTGGATTACGAGGGCTTGATCTTCTAAAAGAAGGAAAAACTCCTCAAGAGGCTATAGAAATCTTACTCTCTGATGATGAAGGGAGAGATGTAAGGCAAGTTTCTATTCTTGATACTCAAGGAAGGGTAGCTACCCATACAGGATCAAAGTGCATTAAGCATGCAGGTCATAAACTAGGAGAAAATTTTTCTGTTCAAGCGAATTTAATGCTATCTGACAAGGTTTGGCCAGTTATGGCAGAAGTCTTTGAGAAAAGTAAAAATCTGCCATTGCCAGAACGAATTATTAAAAGTCTAGAAGCTGCAGAATCAGTTGGAGGAGATATAAGAGGAAAGCAGTCCGCTGCACTATTAATTGTTAGTGGTGAATCAACAGAAAACAAATGGGAAGATCCGCTTATTGATCTTAGAGTAGAGGATCACTTAGAACCATTAAAAGAACTTAACAGATTATTAAAAGTTTATCGCGCATATGAGTATATGAATAATGGGGATCTTGCTATAGAAAAAGGTGATATAGATATAGCATTTAGAGAATATAAAACTGCTCAAAAGATGCTCCCGGAAAACCTAGAAATAAAGTTTTGGGTCGCTGTCTCTTTAACTAATCAAAAAAGAATGCTTGAGGCAATAGAGTTGTTTAAAGAAGTTTTCAAGAAAGATAGAAATTGGCGTATTCTTACAGAAAGGCTCCCCCATTCAGAGTTATTAGATCTTAATGATGATGAACTAAATAAAATTTTATCATTAGAATAGCATTATGTAAGATTAAATCATAATGGCAAAATATTATCACGATATTTTTTAGTTTTAAATAATATTGTTATTGAAAGAAAAATGTGATTGAAGAAAAAATTACTCGATATAAAAATGGAATCATTGCTGCAAAAGAGCTATCTAAAAGAAAATACGCTGATCGAACTTACTATAATGATTTAATTTCTAAATTTGAAAAGATATTAAGGTTCTACGAAGATTTAAAAACTTGGAAAGAATTAACATAAGCCTAAACATTTAATTATTTCTCAAATCCTTAATATTAACCTATTCTATATTAGTTATAGAATATAATATCCATAGATCTCTTAGAGTTAAGATTTCTATTTTTACATAGATACATATACTCATATTAAAATAAGTTTAGTCCAAATTCTTTTTTTAAAATTTGATAGAGTTTATGCATAGGTAAACCGATAACATTTGAAGAAGAACCAATTATCTTACTTATAAACAAGCTTGCCTTATCCATTATTGAATAAGCTCCAGCCCTTCCTTTCCATTCCTTAGTTTGTAGATATTGCCATATTTCTTCATCAGAAAGTTCAAGGAATTCGACAATTGTGGTATCATTATCAACGATAATTTTAGATTTTTGAATATCAGTTATTGCGATTCCAGTAATAAGTTTATGAGATTTTCCTACTAATTTTTTAAGAATATTAAATGCTTGTTCCTTATTATGAGCTTTTCCAATTATTTCTCCATTAAATAATACAATAGTATCTGCAGCAACAATAATTCCGTCTACTTTCTTTTTTATTAATTCATCTCTTGCATATAACATTTTTACTTTAGCGAGTTCTTTCACAAGTTCAATTGCATTTGTAATTTTTGTTTTGTATTTCTCTTCTTTAATATTGGTGACACATATTTCAAATGGAATCATAGCACGTTTAAGGATTTCACTTCGATCGCTTGATTTTGAAGCTAAGATAATTTTTTTCAAAATTATTATCACATTCTTGAAATTTGATATTTTTATTAGAAAAGGCTTATTATTTAAGTAAATTTTTGTATTTAGTATTATTTAAAATTAACAATTTCATTTTTCTTAGAAATAAATTTATTTAACTAATTTTTATACCCAAATATCAACTAACTATTAATTAATTCAATCTGATTATGGAATACTTTTTGATTTGTTTTTTATTAATTTTGTTTTCTTTTTCTTTTATTCTTTTTAATTATTTGCATTTTGCTTATAAACCAGATATTCTGAATAATTTACTTGGATTTGGGGC
>JBHLQA010000227.1:0-5981 GCA_048885285.1 Candidatus Odinarchaeota archaeon | reverse complement strand
TCCTAATGGTCATTATTTAGCTATTGGAACAGAAAAAAAAAACCCCCTTTTCCTTTATGAATTAAAAGATTTAATATTTTGATTTTTCCAAAAGAAAATTAACAATAAGTAAATTTATTAAAAATAATATGAATTAAAAAGGCTTTATGAAAAAAGGTTAAGAAAAATGGCAAATTGTAATATTTGTGGAAATGAGATTTCTGATGAACAGTATAATAATTTCAATGGAATGTGTAGTAAATGCATAAGACTTACACCTCTTAGGAATCAGGCTGTTGGTAAAAAAAAAATGAGGAGGAATATGTGTATTTTCATGTTTTCGGTGATAACTTTTTTTATTTTTATATGGTTCATATTTGTAATTTTATATTAGAATCATTCTAATTTCATTATAAAAAAGATTAAACTATTTTTTTAAAATACCATCAATAGCTCATTTTGTCAAAAAGAATTGAGAATTCTTTACTCCCACCTTATTCAATTATAATACTATAAATCCCCAGAGTTAACTAAGCAGATGTGTTAATATTGATATTTTAAATTTAAATAGTTATTTTCCTCATCCTATTAAAGTGAAATCTAAAAATAATGTGAAATGTGTTTACAGTCTGATTTCAATTCATACGAATATCAGAGTAAAAAAGCATTCCTATCATAACATTCGTTTAATGACAATCAACGAAGCTATTCATTCAGGAAATTTAGGACGAGATACTTATTTCTTAGAGTGTGTTTTAGGTAGGGTTCATGGAATTAATATGAGAGATCTAAAAAATATTACTCCTTCTTTATAATAAATTCTTGTTAAATGAACCAAAAAATTTATTTCTTTTCTTGACTGATAAATAATAAAATCTCTTTTTTATTGGTGTTTTTGCTGAAATAGAAATTACCATTTAATGATCCTATAAAATGGTCGCAAAAATGATAAAAAAAATGACTTCAAAATCGATTAAAGAAAATGCGATAGAAAACACAATTAGCCCATAGAGTAAATGTTGAAGTAACTCGAAATCTAATAGATGCTACTAAAACACTACCATACAAACCAAGGTTCATAATAGCAAGTTCAGCGAGTGTTCATGGAGTAACTATTCATTTAGAACCTCTTGTAAGAGTAAATAGTCCCTTGAACCCTTCTGATAATTATTCATGCACAAAAATAGAATGTGAAAGTATGTTAAAAGAAAGTGGAGTTCCTTGAATAATCCTGTGTTTAGCAGTAGTATCTGTCGAAAAAATTCCTCATAAATCTGACTCCCTCTTATTTGAAATGCCACTTGACCAACACATTGAATTTATTTCCTCAATGGATTGCTGAATTGCGTTTGCAAATGCTGTGATGATAGAGGATGTTAACAAGATATTTCTCATTGGAAGTGGTGAAAGTTGTCCACTTTTAGAAAAAGATTTTTTGAAAGGAATTTTTTGTTTTTTAAAAAGAAGAGAAAAAAAAATATTTCAATTTCCTATTATTATAAATATTTAAAACATGAATATTTCAAAATAAAGAGGGTTTTTAATGCCAAAAGCAAATGTAAACCAGATAGAGATTGAATATGAAACCATGGGGAATCCAGAGTCAAAACCAATTTTACTGATACCAGGTTTGGGTGGTCAGTTGATAGCTTGGTCAAATGATTTATGCAAGAAACTTATCGATAATGGTTTTTTTGTTATAAAGTATGATAATCGAGATGTTGGTCTATCAACCAAATTTGATACTGCGGGTATCCCAGACATGATGGAGATTGCTGCTGCATATAATCGTGGAGAAATACCCAATATTCCGTATACCTTAGAAGACATGGCGGATGATGCTGTTGGATTATTAAATGTTTTAAATATTCATAAAGCACACATTTGCGGTGCATCTATGGGAGGTATGATTGCACAAATTATAGCTTATAACCATCCCACTCGAGTTTTATCATTAACTGTAATTATAAGTACCACAGGTAATCCTTCTTTACCCCAAGCAAAACCAGAGATCATGGCTCAATTTTTTGCACCAGTTCCTTCTGAGCGAGAAGCATATATAGAAGAAATGGCAAAGCGTGATAGTTTAATTTATGGTAATTTTGATTATGATGAAATCCAAGGTAGAGAATATAGAAAAAATGAATATGACAGATGTTATTACCCTGAAGGTGTAGCTCGACAATTGGCAGCAATGTCAGTTCCCGGTAATATTCAACCGAAAATCTCCGCAATAAAAGCACCAACACTAGTTATTCATGGAAAGGAAGATCCTTTTAACTCTATTGAAGCTAGCAAAGAAATTGTTTCGACTATACCTGATGCAGAACTATTACTTATAGAGGGAATGGGGCATAGTTTTCCCCATGAAGTTTTAGGACAGATAGTAGACGCTATAAGTGCTAATAGCAATAAGATTAATTCACAATAATAATTGAATGCAATATTCCATTTTACTTGCTTTTCTAAAAAAAAAAAAATTAGTAATTTAGTTGGAAACTCATAATTATCTTCCAAATAAATAGTTAAGGCTTAATCTAAATAATTTATTATTTTCTAATGTGGTTCTCAATAACAAATATTAACAATCTAGTTAAAAATTTAATCTTCCTCCAACTCAATTCTGTATCGACAGCACTTATCACCCTTAGTGAGTAATTTTGAAAATCCTTCAGTTTTAAATTTCGGGTTTAGTGCTTTAGCAAAGCTTCTAAGAGATTCACCAATTAATACATCGCAAAGTTCAGGTGCCTGAGACCATGGTTCCGTAACCGGACAAGTATAGAGTTCTTTTTCAAAAGCTTTAGGCGTGTTTTCAACATACCCATCCCAGAAATTCGCATATCTATCATCTATGAAATCAACCATCTTGGGAATTTTCATACAATCCTTGAAATCCTCTGGTTTGCAGCCAACTATTTTCATTATTGTTGCCGCATCTCTCTTACCCCTTTCCCGATTTTCTTCCTTAAGTCTTTCGACGAATTTTTCGCCTCCGACTTCCTTACCCACGATATAAAGTCTCACTGCCATCCGAGCCAAGGCTTTTGTCCAATTCTTATAACGCTTACCCATTTCTTCTTCGCTAACCGGATAGTTTTCATAATCTGGTACTTCTTTCATAATATTTCCTCCTAATAGAAATCATTATCACTAAAATAATTCTAGTGATTTTCATATTACCATATTTTGCTAATATATTGTTGCTTAAATTACTTTTTATTTATAGGGTGATTTTAATATCTCCTAATCTATACAGATCACATTAGGTTTTATGCAATTCTTTCCTTCACGTTCGAGGTAAATAGTGAAATATACAGAAAAATTAGAAAATCTTCAATTCTTATAGAGGATCTAAATTGTAAACCAATTTTTTTTCTTCAATTAGTATTCTTCTTATTAAATACTAGACTCTTTATTGTAACTGGGAACGTTTGACCTGCTTTAAGGGGAGCTCCGATATCAATCCAATCTCCTGCTTCTAACTCCAATTCATCTAAACAAAAGAGATTAGTTTTAATTGAAGTCTCATTTCTGATTGTTAATCCCAACATTTTGGCACCATCAAAACCAAGTATAATAAGAATTAAATGATTAGATGCTATCGATTTTGGAAGAGTATTTTCGATTTCTGCAGCAAATCTTGATAAATCATTAGCATTAATCAGATCCTTGAAATATAAAGCAAATTTGTCTTCTCCTTCTTTTATATCAAAATTTTTTAAAGTCAGATCCACTTTATCTTTCAGATTATCTTCTCTCAGATTAACATTAACAGGAACAACTGGAATATTAACAAGAGGGAGTTTAATACTATTATCATAATAACATGTGGATCCAGAAACGGAAAGGGAAAATGAACCAGCTCCAATAACAGTTGCTCTTATCTTATTTTCTGGTTCTATTATTGGTACTCCAAATTTTTCTAAATAAATTTTGATTTCCTCAGCAAGAAACATTCCGATATCATTATAAGTTTTGGTATTTTTATTATAGAGCATTTCAGCTACTCCACCAGAAAAGGAAATTTCATCAATTGGAATGGAAAAATCCAAATCTTCAGTCATCATCAATTCCTTAGCTATCTTACTTTTTGCGGGACCTTTCATTACTTCCATTAATGCTTTAGCATATTCACGGGCTATACTCCTCATATCTGATTCTGGGATGATATCTCCTATTTTATAATTCATATTTAACTCTTTCATGACTAGTTCAGTAGGACCGTCAATTCTCCAGATTTCAAAATTTTCATCTATTCCAAGTAATCGCCCTCCTAAATTGATGCATGAAGTGCTAACTACAACTCCTTTCGATGAGATAGCTAGATTACTTGTACCTCCGCCGATATCTATATTTAATATGGTATTTTGTTTCTCTCGAGACAGATCAACAATACCACTTCCCATGGCTCCAAGAAGAGATTCAAAGTTAGGACCAGCAGAAGCACTAACGAATTTCCCAGATTCAGAAGATAATCGTCTCACTATCTCTTCTGCATTTTGTTTTTTAGCTGTTTCACCTGTAACGATTACAGCACCTGTATCTACCATCTCTGGAGTTATCCCAGCTTTCTTATACTCCTCTTGGCAAAATTTAATAACTGCTTCAATATCAATTGTGAATCGATCAAGTAAAGGAGTAAATATAATATTTCCTTTATATATTATTTCTCGATTTACGAGATTAAATCTATTTGTCATGTTAAAAAAACTGGTTTCCCTTTTGAGGGTAAGTCGAGAGAATATAAGATGAGAAGTAGATGATCCTACGTCAATGCCAACGCTTAAAATGTTAAGATATTCTACATTATGCTCTTTAGAATCTGAATGTCCCATCAATAATTCTGCGGGAAATATTTTTATCTCTTCTAATTTGTTATCGTTATCCTTTTCTTGTTCAATCTTTATAATTTTAATTACCATTTCTTTGTCATGATGTTTAGGCAGTTCTATTTTTTCAATAGAATTATGTATTTTAGCCTTCATTTCTGGGGGAATTTCAAAACTTTCATTACACACAGTACAAAAATACCGAAGTTCAAATGATTTACTATTTCCAGATAAAATCGGACCTTTACTTCTTTTCTTAATATTTTTATCATTAACCTGGTGTCTTATTCTATCTAAGGTCACATTGAAATTGCTAACTAAAGCATCACATATTTGATCATATTCTTTTCCAGGTTTTAAAATCATATTTAATGCAGGTTTAACCATCATAATATGTCTGTAATAACGGGAAAGTTCAGTAATATCTTCTTTTTCATTTGTTTTGAGGAGTTCTTCATGCTTTTGCATGAATTTATTTGTTAGTTCCTCTGAATCCTGTCTTCCGTTTTTTTCTAATATAAATTTTACGAAATATTTCAGTACATCTTTCTGATATTCCATCATAATTTCAATATTTGCTATTCTCTCGTTAATGTCCATGTTTTTATGACCTACTTTTAGAAAAATTCTTATATTCATAATATAATTGCTAATTTAAAAGGTTATGTTTATATATCAAAAGATACATTAATATATTGTAGATTTAAAAATAAGGATACAATATTATATCAAGTAAATGTCAAGTAATTTGAAAAAGCGGCGAACCCTTATAGAACGGGTAGAAGCAATTTTTAATTTTATCAATACTCAAAAAGATGTTTTCCCTAAGAGTCGTCTAAAAGAAGTTGGATTAAATCCTCGGGCAGCTGAAAAATGGCTGAAATTAATTGATTTCATACAAACACAGCCGAAAATTCGATTGATTCAAACAGAGCATAATACATTTATAGAAAAAGTAGAGGGGAAATATCAAGCTTTAATGAGAAAGATGATAGTGGATGAAACGATTCCATTTGAACAAAGACTCCAGAATGTAACTGACTATCTAAAATCATTATACACTCGGGAAAGATTAAAGGAAGTAAAAGAGTATAAATAATGAATTCTAACTTATTTAAGAAGATTTTCTTTTTCTTGCCATAAATTTTAATCCCGAATCATCAAAACTTG
>JBHLQA010000226.1:0-5995 GCA_048885285.1 Candidatus Odinarchaeota archaeon | reverse complement strand
GATCAATATGATGCAAGTTCGTTTGCTCAAGATCACCATAATTTATTAACAAATATAATTGACTTTTTGTTACCTTCAGATGAAGTATCTATAAATATTGATTTAGGAAAAGAAAGAAATTTAAATTCTGAAAACAAAATTTCTATTTATATAAAAAACCAAACCTCTGAAACACCCATTACTGAAAGTGATTACAATTCCTTGAGTGTAACGATTAAAAATGGAGCTATTCTGGATTCGATAGTATTAAATACATCAAATGCAAGTGAAGGAATATATTTTAATAACTCCTTTAATTTACCTACTACCAGCAGTACACCTTATACGATAATTGTAGATCTAATAGTTGATTCAAAAGAATTTAATAAAACCACAAAAATACTGTATTATGACTATATTGCTATGCCAAAAATTAGTCAAATCTCATTAGAAAAGTCTTCAATTACTAGAGGAAGCAATCAACAAAATCTTATCCTCGCAGAACTGGATGATAATTTATATGATCCTTTTGAAGGATATCTTTCTATTTATTCTTACTCATTCTATAATACTAAACAGTCTATTAATAAAACATTAACATTCAGTTATTTAGGTTTTGGAAATAATTATAGTGATATTTTTAATCCAGAAGAAACAGATCCCTCAGGATATGCTATATTCTTTTTAGAACCTTCAAATTCTAACTACACAACCTCAAACTCACCAAGAATTCCTTTTCAAATTGAAAATAATTCTCCAGAAATCTTGGATGAGAGTTCTAGTTTTGATTATGATACTTTTGCCGCTACTGAGACTGAAGATGGAACCAAACTTTATACAGTAAATCAAGATAAAACCTTAACTTTCGCAGTAGATGTAAGAGATACAGTTACTTATGAGGATAATATACCAAACATGAGAGTCTTTATTAATCTTTTTATAACTGTAGCAAAAGAAACCGGGCATATTATATTTATCTCTCCAGATATTATTGAAGTTGCTGAGTTAACCTATCAAACAAACTCTAATAAATATCAAGGCACTTTTACTATTCCAAAAACAATGATTTACAGCACAATTTCAGGAACAAAATCTGTCTCAACAACTACTGATTATAATTCTGACTCAAGTTCGGGATATTTAGGAATTCTAATTATTACTGCGTATGATAGTGAAGGAGGATATGATGATTTTTTCATAGTATTACTAATTTCAGGGCCATTATTTGACTTTTCTTCTCTTATATACATTATTCCAATTGTAATTGGTGTTATTGCAGTTGTTAGTATACTAATCTATTTTGTAAAAAGACAAAAACGGGTGAAAGTTTCTGAATATCAACCAAGATATCAAGATTATTATTATGAACCCTCCCTTGAAACATCTGAAGCAACCTATATAATACCTGAACCTTTATCCAATCAAGGACAATTCTATTGTCCATTCTGTGGCCATTTTATTAATCAACCAAAAAAGTTCTGTCCAAATTGTGGAGAATCTCTTTCATTTATTGAGCAAAATGAATAGAATTTTAAATTATTTTTTTTTATTTGGTGAGAGTTAACACATTTCCATCTTCCAGTCCAACATATACTTTAGAAGTAATACCAATAAATAAACCTGTATCGACAACACCAGTTATATTTAATAATTTCATATTCAACTCACTTGGATTGCTAAGTCCACCAAAGTCTACATCTATAATAAAATTTCCATTATCACTAATTAAAGGCCCACTTTTAGATTGAGCCATACGTAGAATTGGGGTTCCTCCTAATTTTTTTAATTTTTCCATTATTGGAAAATACGCCATAGGAATAACCTCAATAGGAATTCCTCGTTTCCAATTAGTACCTAATATATCGGATTTTTTTCTAAAATCCACAATTATAATAACTTTTTTTGAATTTGAAGCAATAATTTTTTCTTGTACTAAGCAACCCCCGCCACCTTTAATTAAATCAAGATTTTTATCAACCTCATCTGCACCATCAATATCTATATCGAGAATTGGATACTGCTCTAAGGATACTAATTTTAAATTATTTTGAATTATTAACTGATAAGCCTGAAACGAGCTTGGTATGCATTTTATATTTAAAGATTTTTCTTTGTTGATTTCACCCAATCTTTTCGCAGCATATACAATTGTAGAGCCACTACCAATTCCAACGATCATATCCTTCTTAATATTTTCTTCAACAGCTTTTATCGCTGCATTCTTCTTTCCTAATTCTACTAAGTCTTTAGACAATTTTATCAAAGAAAGATTATAATTTTAATAGATTTAATATTCTGATTGCTAAATATGCGGCATTATCTCCCTGATCTATTCCAACACATGCAACAGGAACTCCAGGGGGCATTTGAACAATTGATAATAAGGCATCTAAGCCTCCCAATTTAGCATTTACAGGTACGCCTATAACAGGTTTATCCGTTTTTGATGCAACCACTCCAGGTAAAGCAGCTGAAAGTCCAGCAACAGCAATGTATAATAATGAGTCAGAATTTTTTAAATAATCATCTAATAGTCCTGGATTTCTATGAGCAGAAATAATTTTAAGGTCGTATTTTATATTATTGTCTTTTAAAACTTTTTCTACTTTTTCATAAACTTCTTTATCTGAAGTACTTCCTGCAATTATAGAGACTAATGGTTTATTAATGGAATCACTGTTTTTATAGGACATAAATAATCTAAAATTTCTAGGCATAAAAATAATTCTAGTTATTAAATAATATTAACATTGAAAAATATCTAATTAACTATTTTTTATTCATTTTAAACATGTTTATACTTAGCATTTTACAGAATTATAAAAAAGTTTAATATTTTTTTAACACTTCCTAATTTAAAATTTTAAAATTTTTAAAAATAAATTAGTAAAATTACTTAAAATTGAGGGATAAAATATAATGGAAATGAAAGAGGTATGGCTAATTGATTATGCGAGAACTGCTTTTTCACGTTCAAGACCGAGACAACCAGAGAGAGATGTTTTCGGGGAAATTCGCGGTGATGAACTTCTTGCAACATTATTAATGGAATTTTTTGAATCACCTAAATACTTAGGAAATAAATCTGTTGAGAAAAAGGATATTGAAGAATTTACTGTAGGAAGTGCTATGGGTGTCTATGAAGCATGGACGTATGGTGGTAGAATTCCACTTTTTTTAGCTGATTTTCCAGTTCATGTACCTGGTTTGTTTGTTGATAGACAATGTGGTTCAGCAGGCTCTGGTATGCATGTAGGGATAATGGAAATTATGACTGGTAATAGTAAGATCTGTTTAGCTGGTGGAGTTGAACACATGACTCGAATTCCAATGCAAAATGACCATGTTAATGCAAATTTAAATATTGTTAATAAGAAAAGTAAATGGTATAGACCCCAATATGATTTAATGAATGCTATCAATATGATTCAAACCGCTCAAAAATTATATGAACAAGAAGTTCCTAATTTTACAAAGGAAGACTTGGACAAGTTTGGAGTAAGAGCACATAATTTGACAGTAAAAAATACCGAAGATGGTTGGTTTAAGGGGGAAATCATTCCTGTTGAGGGACACGTCGAAGGTAATGTAGAAGAATCAATGATAGTTGATCGAGATATGGCTGCTAGAAAATCTACTTTGGAAGGAGTTGCGGAATTACCTAGACTTTCTAGACCTTTTTATCTTGAGAAAAATGGTGGTAAAGAAGGTTACATGCAAAGAGAAGGAACTGATAAGGGAGTAATTACTCCTGGAAATTCTTCACCTCTTAATGCGGGAGCTACTACATGCCTACTAATGGAGGCAGAAGAAGCCAAGAAAAGAGGACTTGAACCAATGGCTAGAATTGTATCAATTGGTTGGGCTGGTGTGGATCCCAGTGTTATGGGAAGAGGTCCAGTACCAGCCACACAAAAAGCTTTAGACTTTGCGGGATTAGAAGCTGATGATATTGAATATTGGGAAATAAATGAAGCATTCACAATTGTAACTCTCAACTGTATGAAGGCATTTAATATTCCTGAAGACAAGGTTAATATTATGGGGGGATCAACAGCAATTGGACATCCATTAGGATCAACAATGATAAGATTACCAGGGACTCTTGCCAGAATTTTAAAGGATAAAAAGGCTAAATATGGTGTTGCTAACGCTTGCTGTGGAGGAGGTCAAGGCGTTGCTACTATATTAGAGAATTTAGATGCCTAAATTCATTAAAATTCAAATTTTCAATTTTTTTTCTTTATCTTTATTTACTTCATACTTTTGATAATTTGTATTAATTAGTAATTACGACTCTTTTTTTTATACGTTTTCTACGAAATATTTAAATATTAGATTATAACAAATAAACTTACAAAGAAAATAAATTAGATGTGAAATCAAAATGACCGTTTATAAAAGTATTCAACTTGTAGGCACTAGCGATAAAAACTGGGCAGACGCCGTGAAAAACTGTTATGATGAGGCCAAAAAGTCTCTCCGTGGTATCCGAAATATACAAATTGTTGAATCCGATGTAAAAGTAAAAGAAGACATTGACAAATTAATATACAGGGTTCGGGTTCAAGTAAATTTCCAATTAGAAAGATAAAAAAATAATTTTTATCCAATTTTTTTTAATATTATAAATTACATAATTGTAATCTATGGTTAAATTTTAAAAGTAACGAATCCTATTTAGATTTTAATAATAATAAGAAAGGGGTAAATATGTTCCAGTCATTTGGTGACATCTTATCTGACCCAGTTGTTCTTCGATGGATTATTGGTGGAATAATCTTTATAATAGTTATGATTGTCTGCTATGCGATTCATAAGAAATTAATGGAAGATTAATTTCTTTATTTGCTTTTAAAATTAATTTATTCTCTTCTTATATTTCAATTCATCCAATATCTTTCTTATTTGAGATCTTGCTTCTAGTGCATACTTGAAATCCAAATCAATTTCTAATACTTTTTCATAATAATCCAAAGCTTCTTCATATTCTCCTAAAGTTTCATAAATTAATCCTAGATTATAGAGACTAAACTTATAATCTGGTTTGATTTTTAAAGCTGTTTCGAAAGATTTCTTAGCATTCTCAACTTTTTCCAAATTAAAATAAGCTAATCCTAAATTATAATGTGCTCGATAATTTTCTGGGCTTAGAATGGTAATTTTCTCAAAACATTGTCTGGCTTTTTCATATTCAATTGCGTAATCATCATTTAGATATCCTCCATAATCAAATAATATCTCTATTAATAAGACTTTAATTTCTTCAGAATTAGGAAATTTTTCAAATAAATTTTCAATAGTTTTTAGAGCTTCTTCATAATTTCCTTGATTCTTTAAATCTTTAACTCTTTCAAGAATTTCCTCAACATCTTTTAAGTTTGTCATGAAAAATTATCACTTTTTTTAGGAAAAGAATATAATATTATTAAATTTCATTTTCATACCAAATATATCGTGATTTCTTTATCCCCAGTTTTAGGAAAAGACTTCTTGACGCTCCATCAGAATCAGGACAAATAAAAAATACTTTATCAAGTTTTAGGGTTCTCTTAATATATAATTGTAATTCTCGTATTATTTTTTCTTCAATACCTAATTTAAATGAATCATTCTTTCTAGTAAGAACTTGATGGATTAGTACTCTATCATTTCCTAAATAATCTCTAAAAAGGGTATACGTTCCAAAACCTAAAATTTTTCCTTCTTCTTTTGCAATAACCATTGAATTTCTATATTGAAGATCTAGGGTTCTCCGATTTAATTCTTCTTCAAATTTTTCCCAATAAGAGAAGAAATATGCTTTATTCGCGATAAATTCTTTAAAAATTTCTTGTAATGCTTCTTTATCCTTTCTAGGGTCGTATCTGTCGATAACAATCAATTTTTTCACCGATAAAATATTGATATTTAACAGAATATCCATTCTTTAATAAAAATTTTTTTTTAAGACTAAAGATAATTTAAAATGATATAAATGAGCAATAAAAATAATGAGGAAACAATTTCAGTTCCT
>JBHLQA010000225.1:0-6008 GCA_048885285.1 Candidatus Odinarchaeota archaeon | reverse complement strand
AAGATTAACTCCGTAAATTACTATATTATTTAAATTTTCACCACAAATGAATTCCAAAACTTTAAATAATTTTTCTATTATTTGAAATAATGTCAATTCTGTCAAAAAGTTGTAAGAATTAAAAAGATATTTATCCTAAAGAGTAAGGATGCTTTCTTTTCTAAAAAATTTATTTAGATTTAGAAAAATATATTGGATCATTCAAGAAGGAAGTGGAATACTCCTTTATAAGAAAAATGGTCAGAATTCCATGCAGGACAATTATTTTGGAGAAATCATTAGTGCGTTTTGTTCCCTTTCAAAATTTATCTTCAAAACCACAGTAAGATCCATAAGAATTGATAATTTTATAATAACTATTTTAAAAAGAAGAAAATTATTTTTTGTAAGTATATGTCCTGGCAGAATGAAGAACCATAAAATATTTCGACGATTATACACAATTGCTTCAAATTTTTGCTCTATATATTCAGAAGAGGAGATAAAGAATTGGGATCACAATATAAAGAAATTCGATAATTTCCATAAGGAAATGAAACATCAAAAAACTCAAATTATTGGAGATTTTTTAGATAAATTGTGGCCTCAAAAGATTGCGGCGGTAAATTAAAAATCTTGAATTTATAATAAAAGAAGCTCATTTCCAGTATGAAGCTTTTTTAGATGGAATTTGATTTATCTGAGCAGAGCTAATCATAAGCCATTATTTCCTCTTGAGTGGTCTTAATGGTTTATAGAAATGGCATTCATATCCCCGACATTTCACTCTCTTAGCATCTATGTGAAAACATCGCCCATCCTTTTCAAAAAAGCAGTCATTAGTCCCTTTTTGAATAGGAATTTTTTTCTTTTCATTAAGATACATAGTCAATCTCAAAAAATCGAATTAAAAAAGTGAATACTCTGAAATAATCATGGAAGATATAAAAAGAGCATACATATTACGGTATTATGACAAAAGTGTACTTTTTAGGAAATATTTAAATATAAAAAAGTAGATTTCTAAGGGATAACTAATTCTTGAATTGCATCTACTTAAGGATATGTCAAAACGTATGGAAAATATTATGAGATCATTTTAAAATAAAAAAAATAATAAAGGGTTATTGTTTCTCTAAATTTAATGAAGGCTATGAACATTTGTTTACCACTTTTGTTCAGAAATTACCGCGAAATATCTCTGATATCGAACTAAAGATTTCAGAGATGTATCTTAGTATATTTAGTCATGATTTCACCGTAATCATCAGAATACTTGAATTAATACTGGAAGGATTAATTTTGTTCTAAGAATCTAATCAAAATTATTCATATTTTCTTTTTTTTTCAAGATCGTTTTAATAAGACCATTTAAAATTAATGGAAAAACCAGCTCTTAAGAAATTCAGAGCCCTATATACTCCTAAGTATATTGTGAAGAGTGTTTATAATGTTTTCTACAAGAAGCTCATCTGTGGTATCAAGCTTTTTTGGATGGAACGGCTCTATTGTCGCCTCTCGTTATCAGGTGTAATAATTTCTTGTATTCTATATCTTACAATTCCTATGATATCGCATTTTGGTATGTTTATGGTACCTTTATTTGTAAGTTGAATGAAGTTATTCTCATCAGTAAAAAAAAATTGGAAATACCATTCTCGTTTAAAAATCCAAGCTCTAATTTTATAGCTCCAGTATGACCATTTCGAAATGTGATCTTACATAAAATGCTATTTTTATCATCCATAAATGTATTGTGAAATGAATATTTTTAAAAAAAAAGAGGCTTTTAAATACCTCTTTTAAGAAGATACTTTAATAGTTTGATCACTATTTTAAAGAAAAGAGATCTCACATTACTGCCTTGTTTTAACCCTCTCATTTTTCTCTTTTCTTTTTTTCTTTTGCATAAGATATAAAAGTTTTTAAAGAATAGAGGAAAAGATGATTATTACAAATCCATTAATATAAATCTTGACGAATTTAAAATTTACTAATCTTATTTTTAATGTAAAGCTTACTTTGTTCATGTTAATTTATATGAAAAAAATCTATCATAAAAATTATATAGGAATTTAAAAAAGTGCAGAATAGTTATTTCTTTAAAGACTTTTGATGAATGTCAATAAAATTGAGTTTCAATTCTCTCAAATAATTCTTTATTTTTAGAACTAGTCTTTATGTTTTCAAAGGTATCAGTAACTTCTTTATTATAATAAGTAAAAATAACTGAATCATGATAAAGTCCAGAATTTTTGGATTCAATTGACGCAACATCATATCCAATCGCTTTAAAACCCAATTCGAAAGCATGTTTCATTGAATTAATGCCTTCAATTGAAGTTGGTATTTTCCATATGATAATATGATAATTCCTGAACATTTTGCATACCTTCTTCATATAGGAAATATTTGAGGCTCCCAAAATAGTTATCCGAGAATTAAGAGGATCTAGTACAACTTCTAATTGAGGGATTTTCTTCTCCTTAATTCTTGCACCTTTACTCATAATTAATCGGTCATTTTTCATTACAATTTTCATAGTTCGTTTAAAATTCCTCACGAAATCATATAAAAAGAATAAAAGTTCATCATCAAATATATATACCATCTCCTCTCTACACTTGTGCATTTTTGGTAGAACTGCAAAATATAAGAATGCACTTTCCGTATATCCCTCATTGAAGGGTTTTGTGGGATCTCTTGGATGATTGCGTTTATCCCCAAGTACATGATAATCAGGGAAAAAACCATAGGCAATACCATTCGCACTTTCAGTCAATCTTAATGTTCCCGTCCTTGGTCGTACAGCAGAATCTATTTTGATATAATTATCAATTAACCCTAATTCTAGAATTTTCGATAGGCAATTATAACTTAGTACCGATCCTAAATTTATGCCTCTAAACTTTGGATTAAGAATAGTCTTACCTGAATATACTACCTTCTTATTTAACTCTAGTAGACTTACAGCTGCAATTTCTTTATCAATTAGATTTTCTCCAACCATCCAAATATTCTTCGAAGTATCCCATAACTTCATAAATAATTTTGCTGAACTATATACTACAGGATCGACATAATCATACCCATATTCGTTTATATAAAGATTGGAGATTTGCGGAGCATCGGTATGATTGGCGAATCTCATACCAATTATAAAATCCTCGCAAGCATATTCATAAAAATAGTTACCTTTTTCTTTTTGAAGTATTTCCATATTACTTCCCTATTTTCCTTTTATTCACGTGAAAAATAAGAAGAAAAACATATAAAGATTATGGATTTATTCTTCGATTTTCAGATTTTTCCCTAGTGAATAGTAAAACAAATATGCCCATATTAATATGGTCATAAACAGTATCGCTACAATGGTTCTGAACATTAAAATATCGAGATAGTTTGAAGTAAATACTAAAAAAGGTAAAGGAGAAAATCCTATAATTCCAATTAATAATATTATATATTTTTTCTTTGATTCACCTTTAGGACTTCTGCGAAAAATTTGTATAGTCGTTGTATTAACAGGGATAATTGAAAATCCATAGACCAATAGTGTCATAAATACATAAAAATATACGTTCCATACTGGAGAGCCCTCAGAATTAAATGTTACTCCTTTTGTTAGTAAAGCAATAGCGAACATTCCACCCAGCAATATTACCGCATAAGTTATTAGATATTTTAATCGACTTTCAATAGTATATATTAAACTTGATTTAAGCATGATTTGGTTCGTGATATAAAGAAACCCTATACCAAAAAAATTAAAAAAATTGGTGAAAAGATGGAGTATTAATCTTGATGAATAGTCTACTATGAAAAAATGAATTATATTTAGAATACATGCAAGAATAAATGAAATTAAAAATAGACTAAATACATATACAAGGGTCTCTTTTTTACGACTTAACATTTTATAGGTCAAGAAGCTAAAGATAAGGATTATTCCTCCCATTCCAATAACAATGGTCATAAAACGTGAAGGATCCAAATATATATCACCTATCCTAATAAAAATAATTATAATTCTAATATGTCATATATATTAATATACTTGCATAAATAACCATTAGATATTAAAAAAAAAGACCTTATTAAATAATCAATTCCATTTGTACAATACATTTATATATATTTGCTGTGTTATTGAAACGGAATAAATTTGAAAAAACCTAGATTTAAATATATGGATTTTGTCATATATTACTGTTGTTTTTTTAAGAATATTTTCAATTGTAATATAGATTACCTTATGCCATAATTCACTATGTTGATTAGAGAAGGAGGAATACTGTTCCAAGGAATTCCCATTATATTTAAAAGCTTTCATAGAGCTAGTAAAGAAAAAACAAATTTAATATGCTCAAGTGGATTGTTGGGGGGGCTTTTGGGGTTTGCTGAATGCTTGATGGAACCAATAGAATATTTTGAAAGTGATAAATATTCCATAGTTTTTAAGAAAAAGACTATGGTAGATCTATATAAGCAAAAGCAAGAACTTTTAGCATATATCGTATTAGATAAAGATGAGAGATTAGAAAAATATTTGCATAAAAGTATTTTACCATTATTAGAAAAAATGCTAAAAAGATTTGTTTCCAAATATTCTGGATGCAATCTTTCTAGAGTTAACCAATTTAATGCTTTTGAAAAGGTTATCGACAGAGTCTTTGGAGTTAATACTCAAACATTAAAAGAAAGAGTAGATTCATTATTAGCATAGGGAAGAGCAACTGCTTTTAGATATACACTATTAATTTCCAAGATTATGTCTATTGATTATATTTAATTTTTCAATCGCATAATTTTCTGCTTCCTCCGCACTTTCCTTTCCTATTAAATACCCTACTTCATGAAATAATGTCAGCAAAATTTCTCTTTCCCACTCAACTTAAAATGCTAGTGTATAACGTTGATGATCCAACCTCATAATAATTTCTCGAGGCTTCAATGGAAATTGAGCCGTATTAAGAATTATACCGAATTGAGATTGTTCACGAAAATTAGAACGGACTATTTTATTTCCTTCAAATGTAGCTAAAATTTTATCTAATGGCGCAAGAAGAATAGCCTCTCCTGCCTCTATTCCTACCAGATTTATTAGCGTAATGATATGTTCCTTCCATGCTATAAAAGATTGAAAGCATTGAGATCGTATCCTTAAATAATTTTTCGGATAAAACTGAGACTAGAATAGTGCCAATTTATAAGGTCTTCCTTAATCCAAAAGAACGTGCGAGACTGGAAAATAAAGATTATAGGCAACATCCGAAATATATCGGTATTAAGACCACAATGAGTATGTATGGGCAATACCATGCAATTACATTAAGAAAGAAAGGGGATATGCTGGTTTTATTAGGGGGATTCTTGCGATTTTGTATTGTTGTTGAACTCAGATGGACTAATATAGAAGTAAAGATCTATCCTTAAATGTTGGACTTTCATGCTCATATTATTGAAGTGACTGAAAACACTAATAGAATCGATTATACTTCCTATGAAAGTGTTATGGCAATGGAGAAATAAAAGATATGTGTATTGAATTATATCCTAATAGTGGTCGTGATAAGTATCAGAGATTTCGGACTAAAGATAAACCCATAATTCTACGTGATAGAATTATGCAAAAAAATAACGACGGAAAAACCATGGATTTGTCTTAACTTTTTATAAAACTTTTGGAATGGCTGAAGAACTAACTAACTTTATATTAGCTAAAAAATTTGAGAAAATGGGAAAATTAGATGAATATATTAAAAATAATTGGGGAAATGTATATAGAAGATGGAGAGAACAATATAGTAAAAATAGCATTACGTTAGAGAAGCAAATAAAATAAATATATGCAACAATAAGAAACAAGTATTTAGGAAAAGAAATGAAATATCAATTAAATATATAAATCTCTATCCTTAAAATTAAGTTTTTAAGAATAAATAAGAAAGAATAAATGAAAAATAAGACTAAATATTTATAACGACGTAATTAATTTCGCATAAAGGATTATTAATTTTTTATTTGGT
>JBHLQA010000224.1:0-6021 GCA_048885285.1 Candidatus Odinarchaeota archaeon | reverse complement strand
TTTAATATTTCAATTAAAAAAAAATTATACATTCTAATTATTTTTTAAGTCTATCCTTTTACAGATAGCTTATTAATCCAAAATGTGATTTTCTCCTTAAGGGAATTTTTCATATCATCAGGAAGTGCTTCTAAACCATTTATTTTGCTTGAAAATTGACCAATTTCATAAAGAATTCTATGGCCTCCTGTATAAATAAAAATTTCATCTTTTATTTTTTCTAGCCTTTTGATAATTAGTTGGGGATCATCATTTTTTAGGAGGAATTCTTCCAGAGTATTAAATTGATCGACTATTGCCTGTTTTTTATCAGTAGCAGATCTATCGCGATCAATTTTTTCGTTATTAACTTCTTTGGATTCTAAAGAAATATCTGATCTTTGGATTAAATTTCTAATTAAATCAAGTTCTTCTTCAAGAATTCTTTGATGTTCAATAACATTATTTAGCTTAGGTAATAGGGCTTTAATATCAATTGTTGCTTTGCTCAACTCATCAACTTTATTAATTAACACATTTACTTGCAAATTAGTTTGACCCATTTTTGTAATTATATCAAATCCAAATTTTTCAAGAATGGTGGAAAATTTATCTATCTTACCATCAGCTTCTTTGATAAATTTCAGGAAATTCTCATTATTTAAAGTATTGTTTTCTCCCATGAATATACCACTTTTAAGTGCTTTTTTAAAGGGATATTTTTCCAAAAAACAAATAATCTTTTACAAAATTTATTTTGCTTATAAAATTATTATTTAATTAATAATAATATTCAGTTCTTATAATATTAGATTCTTACAAAAAACTTCTTAAAAAAAAAATGACATATATTCAAAGGAAATGAATTAAAAAACCGCTAAACCATGATTCAATACATAAACGTCTTGACTAGAGATGGCAAATCATTATTATTTAGAAATTATGGCAGTTCTGAAGTAGATAGAGATTTATTAGCTGGTTTTTTAAGCGCTTTTTCAGGTTTTATGAAAGAAATAAGTCAAAGTGATATTAAAAGTACAGCAACAGAAGATTTTAAGTATTATTATACAATAATTGATACAATTATAATTGTAGTATGCACTGATTTAGAAGATGATGATGCTAACGTTAACTCTAAAATACTTAGCATTAGAACAAGATTCTTCGAACGCTATAGAAAGATTTTAGAAGATGGTAGTTGGGCAGGAAATCGAAGTCTTTTTAGTGATTTTGAACAAGAACTAGATAATATAATTTTAGGAGCAATTAAGATATCAATTATAGGATTTGGTGGTGTTGGCAAGACTACTTTAACAAAATTGATTTGTGGAAAAGATGTTAATCTAGAATATGTTCCGACTATCACAGCCGATATTGCTGCTTATGATGGAGATGAGTTTGAAAGGTCAATTACGTTATGGGATTTCGCAGGACAAGCTCAATTTAGGTCTTTATGGAAAAGCCTCTTACAAGGATCTGATATTTGTATTCTAGTTACTGATTCTACTTTTGAAAATATAAATGGGTCAAAGGAAATAATACATGATATTTTAGATAAATTCTACAAAGATAAACTTGTAATTGGTATTGCAAATAAACAAGATTTACCAAATAGATTAACGCCAGAATTTTGCGAAAAAATATTATCGAGTGAAAAGCGTATTATTAAGACTCATGGGATGATCGCAATTGAATCTATGTATCGAGAAAAAATAATGGCAATATTAAAAGAAGCTATAAAAGAAATTTCTTAGAATTATAACATAAATAATAAAATAAATTATAATTAGTTTGGATGGTTTGCTTGATTAGTTTTAATATGGAAGATATTGAATTAGAGTCGTTAGATGAAGAAATAAAAGTATTGAAATTACCTGAATTATCCGACGAAGAGAAATCTATTATTGATCCAATTGTAGCTCCAACTTCAGGTTTACGTATTCAAATTCTTGATGGAAAAGAAGATGAAACAAATAAACAATATGTATTAACAAAGAGAAAATTATTTTTATTCCTTAGAGTGTTTAAAGCTATTAGCCAACAATTTAAAGAAATAAAAAACAATCAGAATTTGAAGATTTTAATATTTACTGATGACCGACCAACTAAAGATATTTTATTAAAATATTGCTCCCAAATTTTTACGTACGATGGGTATGAAATATATTATCAGCAAGATAAGGAAGGAAAATCAAGAATTTCTTCACCTTATGGCGCAGCTTCAGTTGCGTTATTTGAAGAGATTAATTTAGTTATAGTATTAACAGCTAGTCATAATGATTTATGTTGGAATGGTATAAAAGTTTATTTTGATTATCCTATACCCCTTTCTGGAGATCTATTTAAAAGTATATCAAAAAAAGCTTTACTAGTCAATGAAATTAGATTAAAACCTGCAAATCCCATTCTTACAGATGCAGAGAAGAAGAATAATGATTATGTAATTAGTCTATTATCGAATGTCCTTGAAATTAAGAGTATAAAAGAAAAAAATATAGTCATATGGCCATATTTAGGAAAAGCTAGAGGTATTGTTAATTTATTCAAATATTATGGAGCAAATGTTACTCTTGTAGAAGAAGAACTAAATCCTCCGAATCCATTAAAAAATGTACAGGAAGAAAAATTGCAGAATATTATGACTCATGCTAATTCGAATATCGCTATTTTACTCGATGCTGATAGGGATAGAATTGCTTTATATGTTAAACAAAATGGAAAATATTTTACATATATTCCTAATGAAATCTATTCCGCTATGCATAATATATTAGCAAGGGAATATGGGAAAAAAATTGTAAATGTGAGAACAATTCCTACCGATTTACGAGGAGATCACACAAGTTTTATTAATATTTTAACTGGTGTTGGGTATAAACATTTAGGAGTAATCATATATTTTCTTCTTGGAATTGAAGTTGACCAATCGAAAATTGATACGGCTATTCTTTATTTTGAAGATGAGAATAAAAATTTGATAAAAATAAATAATGCTGCACCTTTAAAGCAACAAATAATTAAATTAATGGAAAATCAAAATATTGAGAAAGAATCATTTTTAATGGTATATTGGGAAGAAAGTGGAGGGCACACACTTAATATATTAGATATTTCTAAAAATAGTGAAACAGGAGAATATAATTTCTCAACTGATTTTACTATTATAGCAGATAAATACCCTGTTCCCGCCTTAATATTAATAACAGAGCTTGTTTGCAGAGGTTATGTCATTTCTGAATCTATTGATTGGTCTATTAAAGGTATTAACCGTACGATTCCTGCTGCAGATGAAGAAAAAGTAAAAATTATGAAAAATTTCGAAACTAATGATGGAAAAAAGATTCAAATCAACAAGAAAGAGTATGAAATCCATGCATTATCAGATAACAATAATATGATAGATATTTACCAATTAAAAAGTGATGATTCCACTCTTTATTTCAGACCAAGTGGGACTGGTCCAGAGGTTAGATTTTATATTTTTGGCAAAACAGAAACACATTTAGATGAAATAAAGAGAGTACAAAATTATGTAAAGGAAAATTATATTTAGATGAGATATTAGATTCTTTCTTTATTACATTTTTTAAAAGATAACTTCAAAAAAAAAAAAATAATACTTTTAGTTAAATCTACATCTGAGAAGAAAAAAAAAGAAAAAAATTTGAATTATTAAGTTAGCTGTTTTTTACGATACATTTTAGTAATAACAACAACAATAGCTACACTGCTGAATAGAGTTATGAGGACACCTATCATGAAATTATCTAATCCAATCCCTTTAGAAGATGGAATGTTTTTTGTTAAAGAAAGAGATTGAGAGGAAGTATGCCCTAATGTATCATTTGCATAAACCATAATTGTAGTACTTCCTTCAGGTAAGGCGTCCCATACTTCCTGCGGGATGGTCCACTCTAATATATTACCTAAAATGGTAATGCTATTATTAACTGTATACCATATAGTATCCAAATTGGGATCTGTAACTGTAATATTGAAAGATGGAGGAGTATTACCAAATTCATCTCCAGACGCAGGAGAATTAATCGTAATTACTGGAGCTTGGGTGTCTTTTTGCACAAGAACCTCTTTACTTCCTGTATTTCCCGCCAAGTCACGTGCATAGAATGTGATTATAGCATTCCCATCAGAAAGAGCATCCCATGCAGATTGATTAATTACCCCGTTTTCCGTAAAGGTATAGTTATTTATCCCACCATCAATTGTATACCATTTTGTAACTTCATAGATATATATAATTGTAACATCGTAAGATGGAGCCATAATTCCAAATACACTTCCTGCAGAAGGAGCATTAATCGTTATACTCAATTCAGCTATCGGCAAATAATCTATACTTCCCGCTGAACCACTTATATATATATAAGGATCATCTACAATTCCATCATTATTAATATCTGGACTTGTATGATTATCCCAGTAATTGCCAATTAATGTACTGTTCCACTTATTATCCGTTCCATTATCAATGGCATGTATTTCATTTGCTAGAAAAAAATTTTCAAATATCGTATTATTATTAGATTCAGGATCTAAAGATATTCCTCGAGTATTATCATAGAGGATATTCTCTGTAATTGTATTATAATCACATGATTCTTCACCTCCACCAAGATATATGATTCCGTATTGTGAATTTTCCTCTATGCTATTTCCTACAATATTATTATAGTATAAATTAGTATCAAATTTTACCCCATTAGAATTATTTTTAATTGTATTTCCAGAGATTATATTATTAGTACAATAATCATGTAATAAGATTCCCGTCTCATTATTATTGTTTACATTGTTTCCAATAATGGTATTATTATGACAATTATTTTCTAATTTGATCCCGACCTTGTCTTCAAAGTCTTTGTCATTGTTACCGTTACCGTTTACATTGTTTTCAGTAATACTATTATTATTACAAAGATAGGTTAGATATATCCCAAATTCAGAGTTATTACTAGCATTATTTTCTACAACTGCATTAAAACTGTTTTCTTCATATAGTTTTATACCTATCCTATTCCCATCAAAATTATTTCCCGTGATGATATTATGATCATTATCGCGTTCTAACACTATCCCACCATCATCATTCCCAGTAGCGGTGTTTCCTGTAATGTTATTATAATAACAATCATTATCTATTGTTATACCATTATAATTATTTTTTAGTAAATTTTTAGAGATTGTGTTATCATCACAATAGTCATGAAGCTCTATCCCATCATTCTCATTGTTATTTGCGGTGTTTGCTGTAATATTGATATAATTACTACTATACACATAAATTCCATCATTATTATTATCATTAGCAGTGTTTTCAAGAATAGTAATGTTATTACTATATTCTAAGTATATCCCATTATCATTATTAGAACAATTATTATTGACTACTATAGAATTATTCACATTATCAAAGTAAATTCCTGCTTCAATAGAATTATAAACTAGGCATTCTCTAATGATGAAAGAGACATTGGAATTTCTGATATCAATGCAATAATCCTCTGTTCCAAAACCACTTATTCTAAGATTTTCAATCACATATGGTACTTCTTCTGTTCCTGATCCAGTACACCAACTTTGACTTTCTGCCCATGTCCAATTATGTGCACCAACACCAGTGGCTATACCATCAATAAAGATTGGTAAATCTATTGTAGGGGATGAACAATCGTTATATTCTATTATATTTCCTACACAATACGTTTCATAGATACACCAATTATTATCTAGCAAATTATTTCCTGTAATGTTATTGTTATTACTACTATCAAGCCTTATACCTAAATCGTTATTATATATTGTATTGTTCTTTATCTCATTGCTAAAAGAATTATATAAATTTATCCCTATATCAAGATTATTATTAATAGAGTTGTTCATGATATTACTATTATCACAACTTATTATTTCTATCCCTCGTGAATTATTGTAAATTTTATTGCCCGAGATATTAAAATCATGAGATTGATCCATATATATCCCAATCTGAACATTATAATTTACAGTATTGTTAATAACCTG
>JBHLQA010000223.1:0-6032 GCA_048885285.1 Candidatus Odinarchaeota archaeon | reverse complement strand
TCAATATGAACTTCATATCCATGTGCTTCTCCAAATTTTATTGCTTCTAAAAAATCTCTGTATTTGTAATAGAGTTTTCCAAATCTTTCCCAAGTTTTACCAATTTCATTTTCTCTATCCCAACCTTTTGCTGAATGAAACGGGTCACCATAATACACACACCCTAGGATTTTGAAAACTTTAGCTTCTAAGATCTTTGGCTCCAAATGAATACAATAATTCTTTTTTTTTTCTTAATGATATTAAAGTTTTTTATATATATAAATTAATTCATTTTTTTTAGGTATAGATTCATATTATTTAAATACTAGAAAATCATTTAGTACTTACCAATATAATATGGTTTTCAAAATGAGTACACAAGGATTTATAATAAGACCAATAGGTAAGGTAAGAGTTGAAGGAGAAGATCCTAAAATAGCAGAATATTTCTTGGACATTGAAAAACCTTATCGTTCGGCACTAAAAGAGTTAGATAAATGGTCTCATGTAATTGTTCTTTTCTGGGGTCATGAAATGGATAAGGATGAATATAGAAGAGCTGAAGATTGGGTGGTGGATGTTCCATATGGAGAAGGAGCACCTAAAACGGGGATCTTCGCCACTCGTGCAGAATATCGTCCAAATCCAATCTTAATGACAACATCAGCAATTTTAAATGTTGACATTAAAAGCGGGGTTGTTCAGTTAGCGGGAATAGATGCCTTTAATGGCTCACCAATAATCGATCTTAAGGCGTACTTTCCAATTTGTGATAGAGTTAGAGACGCTCATACCGCACCTTGGCTGAAGGAGTGGCCAGAATACGTTGAGGATGGTATTAAATGGTGGGAAGAACAAGGATTCTTCGAAGATTATGAATAAAAAGGAGGGAAAAATGAGATGTCTCCAAAAATACCAACTAGAGGAAGAATAGGAAAATTAGCTGAAACGATTGAGGAAGAAATTAGTAAAGATATTCTTAATAATTTGTTTCAAGATTACTCTGATTCACTTAAAGGTGAAGAAGTTGCTAACTGGGTCAATCAAATATAGAAAAACAGGGAGGACGATGTTATATCTATTTCCTGAACAAGGAGTCTTTTCAGTGCTAATAGTACTAGGGAAAAAAGAGTCTGAAGCAATAATTTTGAAGATAGATCAGTTGAATGATAATGTTAAGAATATATTTCATAACACAGAACAATTACATGATGGTCGTTGGCTTTGGATAAGATTTTTTTCAAATTCTGATTTAGATTCTCTGAAATTACTGTTTAGCGTGAAAGCAAAACAAAAAAAATAAAATAATCTTGTGATATTATAATGGTTAAAAAAAGTATTGATGAATATATTGAAGAACAGAGATCTCCTCAGAAGGAGATATGTCAGATATTAAGAGAGATAATACTAAATACCTTTCCCTCAATCAAAGAAGAAATGAAATATGGAGTACCTTATTTTGGAAATAAGTACTACATTGTAGCTTTAAAGAATCAAGTTAATCTAGGATTCTCAATTGAAAGATTAGATAAAGAAGAGATAAAATTATTTGAAGGTACTGGAAAAATGACAAGACATATCAAAATTAGATCCAATGAAGAAATCGATGAAGTTAAAATAAAAAAACTGTTAAAAATTGTAAAATAAAGTGTTACATTTATGAATCTCTTATTAACGAGCAGTTTTCCACAAAAAGATAATACTCTTATTGTGGATTATTTGAAAAAGCAGAGTGATAACCTAAAGATCCTTTATATTGGTTATACTTCTAACGCAGAGAAATATTCAAGGAAAGTAATTGACTATGGTTTTTCATATGTGGATTTTCTAAATATAACTAAAGGATTTAAATCTGAGGAATTAGTTGAATATGATGTATTTTCCCTACATGGTGGAAATCCTTATAGTATTAAATCAAAAATTATAAAATCCAATTTTGATGACTTTTTACGCTCTACGAAAGGTATGATTATAACTACAAGTGGAAGTACTTTAGTAGTATCAAAAAGTTATGATATAATCAGGATACTTTACCCTAAAATGAAGATGATCGATACTAAAGGGTTGAATCTATTCCCTTTTAATGTGATTCCTCATTATCAACGTTATAAAAAGCAAGAAAATGATATAATTAATTACATGAAAGAAAAAACTCTATACACTATACCTGATGGTTCTGCAATCGCTTATAATGGGGAGAATATCGAATTGATTGGAAATGTTGGGGTAAAAACAATAAATAAAACAAAAGAGGTGTAAATTAATGGTAAAAATTGTAGATGTGAATGAGAATAATATTGACAAACAGGAATTATTTTGTAAAAAAACAAAAAAAAAATTCCCTGGTTATAAGAATAAAGTTAATTGGATGAAAAAAAGGTTTAAAGAAGGATTAAAGTATAAAGTCCTATATGTTAAGGAGGGAAACAAAGAAACTTCTAGAGGAATGATTGAATATATTCCGGGAAAGTATAACTGGCGTGGAATTCAAGCTGATGGATGGATGGTCATCCATTGTATTTGGGTTGTCGGAAAAGCTAAAGGTAAAGGACATGGAGATAAACTATTAAAGGTTGCGATTGAAGATGCAAAAGAGCAAGGAATGCATGGAATAGTTATAATGTCTACAGAGAAAGGTGGATGGCTTCCAAATAAGAAACTCTTACTCAAAAATGGATTTGAAAAAGTGGATGAAATTGAACCATATTTCACATTATATGCCAAAATTCTCAACAAAGACGCCCCAAAACCAAAATTTAATCCTTTAGATAAGAACAAACAAAAAGAATATTCAGATGGAGTTACAATTATATATACTGACCAATGTCCATATATCACTGATCTTGTTGAAGAAACAAAGAAAATTAATAAAAGTGGAAAATTTAATGCTATTAAAATCAATGATTGTAAAGAAGCACAAAAAAACGGAGTTTATCCATATGGTACCTATTGTATTATATGTGATGGTAATATAACTCTTTATCAGCATGTTACCAAAAGAACTATTACTTCTATTTTAAATAGGTGAAGATTTAATTATCATTATTCAATGGCTTGCTCACGCTGCTTTCAAGATAAAAACAGATGATAAGATAATCTATATTGATCCAAGATATATGAAAAAGTTTAAAGCTCAGATCGGTTCCTATTTCAAAAATCCAGAGAAAGCAGATATAATACTCTTTACTCATCATCATGCTGACCATTGCTATCCTTCATCTTTTGCTAATATGCGCTCATCCACATGTAAGTACCTTGGACCTGAAAAATGTAAGGAGAAAGTAGGTAGTCGATTAACCATCATTGAAGCTGGAGATGAAATGGAGGTTGATGGTGTGAAGATAAGAGTAGTTGATGCATATAATATTAAACGTCGAAGATCCTCAGGAAGTCTTTGGCATCCTAAAGGTATTGGTGTTGGATTCCTAATTACATTAGCAGGATTAACTATATACCATTCAGGGGATACTGAGAGCATTCCTGAAATGAAAGAATTCGGGCATATAGATTTAGCTCTACTGCCAATTGGAGATAAATTTACAATGAGTATTGAAGAATCAATTAATGTGGCAAAAATTATAAATCCAAAATTTGTAATTCCAATGCATAATCATGAATCTAAACCATCAGAATTCAAGAAAAAATTAGAGGCTATCTCCAATATTTGTGTTATAGCATTGGAAATGGGAGAGATTTATGATTTAACTAAAATTAAAAAGTAATTTTATTTGAAATTGGTGGTAAAATTTTCTCAAACTGGTTAAAATTATTAATTTAACTCAAAATAAATAAAAAAAATTTTATTTTAATTTATTTCTATCTACAATTTTAAGTTCCAATACAATTTGTCCCCATCCCCCACATTTTAATCCTACATCAGTACAACTAGTTCGGTTAAATCGCATTTCATTCGGATCTACGCCAGCATATAGTAATTCATTAGCAGAGTGGATTAATCTTTTAAGTTCTGCTATTGCATAGATACAAATTTTATTGGGGGATAATTTAGTTAGGAGATTTCCTCCTCCATCAAAATAGATCTTATCTCCTACTTTATGTTGACTATTACAGCCATGCGATTCAACAACTTCAGCAATAATAGTCTTTCCAAGTAACTTCATTGATTTTGAAAGAACATCATTATTTCGAGGATTATCAAGAAAAGTCTTGACTTCTTCATCATTATATCCAAAATGTTCTTTTATATTTTCTTCCATATCTTTACTTAAATTCATTTAGATCACTTCTTAATTTTTTTTAGTTTGAGCTAATTTTGCTTTTTCATTCATTATTTTTACATATGTAGCTCTTGTATCGATTGGAGGAATAATCTCCTGTTCCTTTTTTTTCAATTCAATCGCATTTTCTGGACATGTTGGTACACAAACACCACATCCAATGCACTTACCAAGATCAATATTACTTTTTTCATCAACTAGACTAATAGCATTCATTTGACATCTTTCTTCGCATACTCCACAACCTATACAATCGTCAAGATTTATTTTAGCATAAAAATTGGAGGCGAAATATTGCGCAGGATTATCAAATTTCTTTTGATTTCCAATTACTTCACAACAACAACCACAACAATTACAAATAACAAATGGTTTTTGAGAATTTGATGGTGAAGGTACTAATCCAATAGTCTCAAATTTTTCTATAAGACTAATTGCTTCTTCTCTGGAAATAAATCTTGCTTCTCCCATTTCATTAAACCGTCTGGCAGCAGAACCAAATACCATACATGTTTCTCGTAAAGTTGTTTTCTTACAAGGATTACCAAGTAGGTCATGAGCTTTACGACAAATACAATCCATAATTCCAATAGTATTAGATTTGTCAATGAAATTTCGAATTTGGTCATATGTAGCAGCAGCTAAATCATTCGTAATGGCTTTTTCAATTGGAATAGTACGCAATTGTGGTATTCCCGTTTTATTATACTCTTTCTCAAAAAATGCTTCATCAAAGTATTGAAATGCATTTTTTACAAAATCTGGTGTGAGCCTTCCCAGTTGGTACTCATACATACCAACTACTATTGGAGCATTTGCATAAGTTTTTTCACCATTCTCTTCACCCATATTGATTGTTCCTTTCCGATACATTTGAAGTAATTTATTTTCTACATATTGTAGAGAAATATCACGATTCTTCATTTTATGATGAATTCTTTTGATTTTTTGTGGTAAAAAGTCAAGCTTGGTAGCGATATAAGCTTCTTCTGGAGTGAAAAAATCTTTTAAGACCCTAATTTCTACTCCAGAATCTGCTTTTGGAAATCCTATTGGCATTTTATCCAAATGGAATTGTAGATCATAATATATTTTATTATTATTTTCAGTCATTATTGATCAAATAAATTAAACAAAAAGTATTTTTAATTGTTTATCGATCATAAAAAACTAAATTTAGGTTTAAATAGTGAAAAGACTCATTTCTAACTATTTTAATTGGAATATAAAATCTCTTGAACAATTTCCAACTTGATTCATTAAACACCCATTTATAGGTGGTTTTACTTCAAATTCAATTTCTAAGGCTTCAAGCCATCCTTCAATTCTAGTGTGAACCCCGCATTCATATCGATCTATTACACCCATTCCTTTAACACCTTCATATGCCCAGCAATTTATCATTTCACAATGCATCTTGGTTTTTGCTATAAAAGTATGAGTAAATTCCATAAAATCAGCTTTAAATACTTCTAATGCTTTTTCTAAAGTAGTTTTAATATCTTCAAAATTCTTGATTGAATTAATTCCAAATATTTTTCGAATTCGTTTAATTTCGATTTTCGATATAGATTTAATTGCTGCTTTGTTAATTTTATTAGTTTTGTCAATACCGCATTCTTCTAAACAATGATAAAACCACATTCCATCATGTGTCATCCAAGATTTAATTAATAGTTCTTTTAATTCATTTTTTTCCATAGAGTGTAATTATAACATTTAAAATATATTTTTTTTCGATCAAAAACAACTAATTTTAAGTTGTAAATATTATATATATGAATAGTGATGTCTAAAATCATAATGGAAGAT
>JBHLQA010000222.1:0-6032 GCA_048885285.1 Candidatus Odinarchaeota archaeon | reverse complement strand
AAACCTCTCGGAATAATAATTTCATTTTCATTTTCCTCAATTAATTTGAAATACTGTTTAGTTCCCCAGGTACTCTTTCCGGTCTTTTTCTTAATGAAGTATTCTGTATTTGATAAATTGAGATTCTCTTTAAGGAAATCAATCAGTCCGGGTGTTATTCCTGTGCGGTTAAGATGAACAGAATGGTCAAGTATTATTTTCAGTTTTTGGGAATGATACTTTGGCGGAACTATTGCAGGAACCTTTCTTCCCTGTAGTGTCCCGTAAATTTTATCAAGATGGGAATTCCGCACTCTTTGAACAGATAAGAGAAAATCCCACTGGTCCGTATAAGGCCTTAATTGCTCATCAATAAAACAACAATTCCCTTGTTCAAGTGCGGGTTTATGCAGAGGCAGGGCTATCAAGTTCCCCAGCCCTTTTCCGGTATGGTAATCCTGGTTCGGGAACAATCGATCGAAACTGGACCTTTTATCAAAGACTGAAATAATCCCCGCCTGTTTGAGTAATGCATTAATGATTCTTCTACTTCTGAATGCCGGATATGGATGATCGAAAAATATCCAGACGTGTCCTCCTTTCCCCGAACGGGATCGTTCAAGATAAGCGGGGATCTTCTTTTCTTTACAGATATTAATGAAATTAAGACAATCATCTGCCCATTTTTCTCCATCGAAATCTGCCGCGATTAACCAGGAACTGTTATCAGTCAGTAAGGGATAAATACCGATCAAATGATCACCTGTGAGATGTTTAATGACCTGGTGATCCGTAAGAGGAAGGAGTGTTTTGTCCTTATAATCTTTAAAGCTACCTCCCTTATATGCATGTAGACGGTACATGTAGGGATCATACTGGTATGCAGGCATATATCCCTTTTTCTTACCTTTTTGCCAATAGATGGCAAATACATCTTCTCTTCCTTTGAACAGGTTTCTAAACAGTTTGACCTTATCTATTTTCGAATATTGGTTCATACTCTGATTTGATTTCTCCCCATACTACAGCAGGTTCAATCAATTGTCCACGTTTAGGCTACGCATTAAAAGTACTTAAATGAAAATTATAACTTGCATCATGGCCAAAGCAAAAATCCTTTACCAATCTTCTGAGGAAGTATTTGGAAAGCACCTCCGCTCAAACGAGTAGATTCACTAATCCGGAGAACTTACAATCTATGAAAGAAAAACATATCCAGTAGTCTTGAAACTCAAAAGTGAAATAGTGGACTCTTTTCTACAGATGGATGAGGTAAAAGAGATAAAGGGGAAAAGTGTATCGGAAGTATATGGAAAAGTCTCTCGCTGGCTTAACGATCAGGGAGTGATCCATAAAAACTAGGGACTTCAATTCATTGAATTAATTTGTGGATAACAATGCTGATTTTAACTCAAGTATTGCAGGATTTTTCTTTTCGATCAAATGATCCAGCAACTCCTCGTATTTCTTAAGTCGTTGATTTATTACATCATGCAACTTATCGGGATCATCTGGTAATGTAAACTCTGATAGGATAATATTTTGGAGCTTACAGGATTGTATTAACCAATCTTCAAGTTTTCCCTTCAAAATAAAAACCTTGTTATGAGAATTGTCACTTTAGAATATGATACCTTGTACTTCCTTGAGAAATCTCAGTCTTTGTTCGTAGCTTGTTTTAGTGCTCCCTGGATCTTCATCAACCAGAGCGAGTTGATTATTCGATTTTTCCAGTTTTCTAAATACTCTGGATTTCCCTGGGTAATGTGTTACTTTCTTCTTGGTAAAACCCAATTTTCGAACCAACATCTCATCAGGCTTACACTCAACATGTATGTCTTTCATCAGGAGAGAAGTTTATCGAAGTTGAAAAAAGCATCTGACGATAGATCCAGTACTTCAGTAAGTTGTTTATCGTTCAGAATCTGAAGGTGAGTTTGAAAATCCTTCATCTCAGTGATGCAGACATTGATATCCTCCTTTTTTGATTTTTCAATAAGACCTATCAGCAGATAGGGATTATGTGTGGTTATGAAGAATTGATTCGATTTATCCAATGCAATTTTTTCAGCCAGATTCTTTGTATAAAACGGAAAAGTATTACTGTCCGGCTCATCCAGAAGTATAACACTGTTTTGATTTGTCTTAATACACATGGTATAAAAAATGATCCGTTGCAGGGTCTCGGAGAGTGAGAAGTACGGATAACTATAGATTTCTTCTTCCTTAAATTTGCTAACGGCAATCTCATTTTCAGCTGGCTTTAGAGTTAACTTAAGCTGGTTAGAGACGAGAAAATCAGAAACCCATTTTTTCAGTTGTGAATCTGATAATAACAAAGATGGTAAGTTATCTCCATATGGGACGGATAAATGAGGTAGATATGATATTGAAAAGTTTGTCAGCATTTTAAAATTATAAAATCTCACATCCGTTTGAGCCGAACTGCCATGTGTTTGAATTTCACCCTTGTGGGTTAATACACATGGCTTATCCTGTTCATCGAAAGTATTGAAATGAAAATTAAAATTGTTTTCAAGAACCCCGTCATCACGGATTCCATATTTTAATACTGTGTGTCGATTCTGAGTAATTACTTCTATAGGATTATTTATATTAAAATCGAAGAACAGATCACTAATTGTATTATATCTAAAAATATCTCTGCATAGCTCTTGTTTGAGAATATCCTGACTTTGAAGTGATAAAGCTTCGATTAGGTTGCTCTTTCCACTATTTGGTTCTCCGATAAAAACATTCAACTTCTTACAGGGGAAATGTAATTCCTTAATTGATTTGAAGTTATTGATTTTTAGTTCTTTTATCATTGAAAAGATTTTTTACGAAATTACAATATATATTTAAAAACACTGATTATTTAAAATAGCAGTTATCAATAACTTTGATTAAAACCAAGAAGAATCTCAATGATCAATCGTTTCGACTACAAGGAGATATTTGGTTCTAAATACCTAAATAATCGACCAGGCTATCAACCCTGCAAGCCTTGTACCTGTAATCATCTAATGATTAGGCTGTTCAGAGAATGAATTCGATTTCTCTTTCGAATCGAACTCTAACATAGTGAACTAGTCAAAATCCACTATTATCTCATCTCTGTCTAAGAATAGTTATTCTGTTAATTTATCCCCTAAATCAGCAAATTTCTTGTCCTATACTTCCTTTATCATAGGAGGGATTTAAGGTCAAGGGATTCTTTTTTTTGTGAATGTCGTTTCATGGAATAACGATTTATCGAGTTAAATGAGAATAAATACCAGACTTTTATGAACTCTACATACTCTCTCAAGAAGTAAATATGCTACCCTTAATTGAGATTTAAATATTGATCCACTTATCACTATCCAACAATTAATTTCGGGCTGCGACTCGAAAAGTATCTATTATTTCATCAACATTTAATAGAGAATAGGTCAAAAATCAAGTAACAATGGGATGTTCATAGTGAAGGTTCGAGTGTTATTAACACTAGATTCCAAATTTCATATTCATATTTAAATACAATTCAAAATGTTAAAATTTGATTTTAACCGGCTATATTTTTCATTTTTCCCGATTAAACAGTATAAGGAATATTAGTAACTTGTAATATTCTCAACTGTACTTCGCATTTCTTTGAGCCATTCTCAATTACATTTATTATTAAAATACATGAAACGTTTGTTTATATCGGTACTCTTGATTACACTTCTTCAAATAGTCCTACTTGCTCAAGAATATTATCCCTTTGATACTTCAAATGTTGTTTGGAATGAGCTTAAAGAGTCCAGTATGGGGGATACTTATCCTCCAAACAAAATCATTGAAACGTTTTATATAAGTGGAGATACAATTATTGATAATCACAGGTTTCATAGAATATTTATAGATGGGTTTAATTATAGTACGTATGTTGGTAGTTTTAGAGAAGAGAATAAAAAAGTCTATTATATAGGAGTCGATTATTTTGGATTTGAATCGGACTCTGTTGTACTGCTTTATGACTTTAGCAAGCACATAAACGATACAATATATACTGGAACGTGGCATCGAGTCGTGATTGAAGATATTGACTCAATTCTTGTCGGTAATGCGTACCGAAAGAAATATCATATGGATGATGGACAATGTTGGATTGAAGGTATTGGTAGTACTTTTGGATTTCTTTTTCCAATGACAGATATTCCTACAATGTATTGGAAATCAGAACTCATTTGTTACAAACATAATGATAGTCTTTTGTACTTGAATCCAGATTATTTAGACTGCTTTACTGAGAAGAAATACTCCATTATTAATACAAATACAACATGGTATACCTACATCTATATCTATTGCTGCTGGCAGTTCGATACTGAAGTAATTACTATCGGCCAGGATACAAATGTTAATGATGTAACCTATTCTACTGTATGGAGAGCTACTGGAGGGGATGAGATTCCAGACCAATTTTATGGATTGATACGGGAGGACAGTTCTCAAAGAATTTACTATAGAACTTCATATGACAAATCAGAAAAACTTCTTTATGATTTCGGCATATCTGAGAAAGATACGATCGCTGTGTACGGATTAACGGACAGATCCAGGGATTACTATGATGAATGCAAATATGTTTGTGATTCGATCCGTGATGGAAAATTCTTTGATATTCAAAGAAAAGTAATCCATCTGACAGCAATCCCTGATCCAGTTCCTGAAAAATGGATTGAAGGTATTGGAAGTACGACAGGCCTTTTGCATCATTGGGATGGTCGTGTCGGGGGAGATGCGTTCTATTTGTCGTGTGTAAAATCCCAGGATGGTTTTCTCTTCAGAAAAAGCGAAAGTGAGCCTTGTATTAAAACAAATTCAGGAATTGTTAAGAATAAATCTGATGATATCTTGATCTTTCCTAATCCTATTGGTAAGAATCATGTAATAAACATTAAGAACATCCCAATAGGCTCAACAATAGAGGTTTATGATGTTATTGGCAAATTGGTACATAGACATTTTTTAGATTTTCCTGAAGTAACAATTACGATTAACGTTACATCTGGTATATACCTATATAAGCTAATTGACAGAGTAAAAGGGAATATTCAAACTGGAAAATTAATTTTTGAATAACATGGCCCTAACAAAGGTTAGCTACCCTATCCTATTTTATTCCGGTAATCTTTGGGATGGGATAGTAAAATATCAATGAAATCGTCAACTATTAATTGGATATATTTTACTAATCCGGTAATGGTGGGATGTATAGTTAAAAGGTTCAAGTGTAATAAGCACTTTATTATTTAAATAATAGCAAAAACGTTCTCATCTAAATTGTGCATTAAGTTATAATTAAAAATTATATCGATATGTATCAAGATTTCGTAAATACTGTATCGAAATATTCTCATTTTATTAGAACGGAAAGCAGGAACTCTTGGAATAAAATTGACTTTTCTGCGAATGAACCAGATATTATTCAAGAGTATCTTACAAAAAGTGGAACTGGAGTTGATTATTTAAATGCCTCAATTGCAAGCAGGATAACAAAAGAGACTCGTTATTCTTTGAAATTCGCATCTATATTTTGTCACCAGAAGCCAAGAATCAAAAGAACCACTAAAAATATTAATAAGTGTATAGGAAGTACTTCCACCGAATCTTGTGAATTAGGCGATTTGGTTGTAAATTTTTATTTACTCGACACCGAGAAGGAAGTCATATTTTCCAATGCACATATATTTCAAGCTAAATGTGGGTCTAAGCCTGATAACAAACTGTTACTGCGATGGATGTAGTCGAATATGCTAAGGCCTTAGAGTCTATCTGATGATGATTTATACTATTAAAATCTCCCAATAAATCCTCAAAATCTAAGCTTTTCATAATTAATCCAGCTACCTGATAACTAACTATCTGCCGGTTTTCAAAAACGTCAACAAAATCGTCAACCAAACGAAAAAAATCCCCGCAGGTCATTGATCTAACGGGGATTCGTGAGAGTGAGAGTGGTACCACCTGGAATCGAACCAGGGACACCAGGATTTTCAGTCCTGTGCTCTACCAACTGAGCT